>JAGOBX010000149.1 GCA_017999075.1 Candidatus Babelota bacterium
ATAAGAGATATAATTCATACTGTAAAAGGAACATCGGCAAATATAGGAGCAGAAAAATTATTTTTGACGTCAAAAAAAATCCTTGAAAATAACTCGGAAATCTCTGAGTCAGAACTTGAACTGTTTATTTCGGAATTAAAATTTGTAGGCAATTCTATCATTAATTTTCTTAAACAGGAAGAAAAAATCATAGATTCTTCGTCTCAACCGCGTCTTGATTTAAAAAATGAAAAAGATGCCTGCAATAAAGAATTGACTTATTTGCTGAATTTACTTAAAAATTTCAATGCTGAAGCTCTGCCTGTTTTCAATGAAATCATAAAAAAATATGATTTGAAAAAATATGAATATGAATTTCAAAGTCTTCAAAGACTGATTTTTTCTTATTCATTTGAAGAATGCGCCGTTTTAGTTGAACGGCTGATTGAAAAAATTAATTTATAAAATAAAGTCGGAGGATACAAAAATGTCTGATAAAACTAAACCTCTATTGCTCATTGTAGATGATTCGCCGGAAAATATCGAAATACTGAGAAATATACTTGCCGGAGATTATGTTATTAAAGTAGCAACTAACGGAGAAACCGCTCTTCAGATATGCTCTCACAAAGATAAACCAGACCTGATTCTGCTGGATATTATAATGCCCGGACTAAACGGTTATGAAGTATGCAAAATATTAAAAAATCAGCATACCACTTGCGATATTCCGATAGTGATTATTTCAGCTAAAAACAAAACTGATGATGAGATAAAAGGTCTTAATTTCGGCGCTTTGGATTATATCTCCAGACCTTTTGAACCTGAAATAGTTAAAATGAGAGTACGCAATATTCTTGCTCTTGTAGAAGCTAATAAATTAAAAGAAGACATAAATAACATATTAAAACACGATGTCCGAACTCCTTTGACTGTTATATTGCTTAATGCGCGTGATTCTTTAAATTCTCTCGATGATAAAGAAAATATTGCTTACAACCTTAAAAACATAATCGAATGTGCACAAAATATAAATTCAATGATGAATGCTTCACTTGAATTATACAAAATTGAACGGGGAGTATTTAATTTCTACCCAAAAAAAATAGACCTAAAAGATGTGGTGGAAAAAGCAATCGACAGTATGATAAAAATAGCGGAAATTAAACAAATAAAAATTAAATTATGCAGTTTAAAAGATTACTACAAAATCAGCGGCGATATGCTTCTAATCCATTCTGTAATATTAAACCTTATAAAAAATGCTGTAGAAGCATCTCCTGAAAATAAAACAATTGAAATAAACGCAAGCAGTTTTGAAAAAGGTAAAATATTACTTTCTATAACTAATTGTGGAACCATACCGGCTGAAATCAGAAATGAAATTTTCAAAAAATACGTTACATTCGGCAAAACTAAAGGATCCGGTCTCGGATTATATTCTGCAAGGCTTATGGTTGAAGTTATGAATGGAACTATATCATTTGAAACTGATGATGAAAAAGGGCAGACAAAATTCAATATTTTATTGAATGAATATATTTAAATTCATACCCTGAAGAAGTCCTGCTTTATTTTATGATTTAAAAATCATAAATTTCAAAATACTTTTGCCTGTTCTGATTCAGGGTCAAATCCTTTCATTTTTATATAGGCATCTTTTTCTATAAGTATTTGACGCGGCTGCGGTCCTAAAGATGGACCTACTACGCCTTTTTTTTCAAGCAAATTCATTAGTTTAACCGCTCGGTTATGCCCTACTTTCAATTTACGCTGAATCAATGCCACTGAACCCTGTCTGCTTAATACAACAAGACGTTCCGCCTCATTAAGTAATTCATCATCACTTGGTCCGCTGCCGTTGCCATCTTCTTCATCCTCATTTTCTTCGCCTTCAACAGGAATACTGAACATATCTTCAGACGGATCAAAAGATCTCTGACTTGTTATAAAATCCAAGGTTCTCTCAATTTCTTCATCACTGACATAAGCGCCCTGCACACGAATCGGTCTTGGTAGAGATTGAGGTTTATACAACATATCTCCATTACCAAGCAGATATTCTGCTCCGTTCTGGTCAAGAATCGTACGGGCATCAAAACTTGATGAAACCTGAAACGCTATTCTTGACGGAAAATTAGCTTTTATAAGACCTGTTACAACATCAACTGAAGGACGCTGAGTTGCAAGAATAACATGAATTCCTACTGCTCTCGCCATAGCTGCTAACCGCGAAATAGCAGCTTCACATTCTTTACGGGCAAGAGCCATCAAATCTGCAAGTTCGTCAACAATTATAACCAAATAAGGCAACTTTTCATTTCCCATACTGTTATATCTTACAATATCCCTGGCTCCTACTGCAGAAAGTTTTGTGTATCTTTCTGTCATTTCTTTTAATGCCCATTGTAAAGCTCTTGCAGCTTTTTTCATATCAGTTACTACTGGAGCCATTAAATGAGGAAGATTCTGATATACTTTAAATTCAACCATTTTAGGATCTATAAGAATAAGCTTTAAATCTTCAGGAGACATTCTCATAAGCAGACTTATAATTATTGTATTTACACATACGCTTTTACCGGAACCGGTTGCTCCTGCAACAAGCAAATGCGGCATTTTAGCAAGGTTTGCTACAATTGTTTTACCTAAAATATCTTTTCCTATAGCCATTTTTAGTGGAGCATCGCTTTTTTCAAATTCTTCTGCTTCAATAAGTTCACGTAAAGTTACCATTGCAGGTTTCTTATTAGGAAGCTCTATTCCAACTGCTGATTTTCCCGGAATAGGAGCTACTATACGTATTGATTTAGCAGCAAGCTGAAGTTTGATATCATCCTGTCTATTAGCTATCTTATTTACTGCAACTCCAGCTCCAGGAGATACCTGATACATAGTTACAGTCGGTCCAACGCTGTATTCAATGACCTTAGCGTCAATCTTGAATGATTCAAAAGTTTCTTCAAGTTTTTTTATGACATCGCGAATTTCTTCTTCAGGAACCGAATATGAAGAAACAGCCGGACGGTTTAGCAGCTCTATAGGCGGAAGTTCATATGGAGGATAATCTTGTTTTACAGCAGTTTTTTTAATAATTGCTTCTTCAACCTCAATTTCATTGGTGTTGGAAATTGTATTTTTTTGTTCTATATAAGGATCTTCTTTCTCGCTATCAGATTCAGATGTTTCCTCTGTTTCGATATCAGACGCATTATTGCTTTCCTTCTCATTTTTTTCAATTTCTGTTTCCTGCTCTTCATTAAATTTTTCATCACTATTCTTTTTTTTATTTTCAGACAAATCATTATGTTCTTCTTTTTCTTCAGAAGACATAATATTTTTCTTAATCATATTCTCCCGTTCCTGTATATCATCATCAAGAATTTGTTCAATCGATTTAATTTGAGTTTTATTTTCCGGTTTCAAAGATTCATCATTTTTTTCGTTACTGCCATTAAAGCTTTTGTTTTCCTGTTTTAATGGCGGCCCAAACAAATTTTCCTGAACTCCAGGTTTAACTTTTTCCTGAAAAAATTGTGGGGTTTTATTTTTTTGGTTCTGCGATTGAATTTTATTTTTTAAATTTTCAACTTTTTTCTGTTCGGCGGATATGCGTCTTTGTTCTACTGATTCGCGTACTGATTCAAGCATATTCTTCCATTTTAGCCCGATTTTATTTAATAATTTTATAATCCCTTGTTTCAAAAAATCCAAAAATTTAATAAATAATGCTTTTAATAATTCACATATATTTTTTATTATTACTTCTGTCCATTTCCATAAATACAAAAATATTTGGTTGAATGATAACGTTGTCAATAAAACCGCTGATAAAATAAAAAAACATAATATTAAAAAGTATACTCCTATTCCTATATAATATTTTAACATTAAAAATAATTTTCCGATAATACCGCCTGCAACAAGTTCCCGAGGGATTTCATATTGATTTGAAAATTGAAAAATTTCAAATACTGCGCAAAAAGATACGATAATCAAACCTATTGCTGACAATTTAACTATTAAGTGTTCACGAATTTTTTTTTCTCTGAATTCATAAACTCCCCATACAAGAAAAATAAGGGGAATAAGATAACTGCTTCTCCCGAATACATAAAAGATTACATAATCAATCTCAACGCCCAGCACTCCTATAAAATTATTATAAACATAATCTTCATTCTGAGATTTGCTTGTATAATCATCAGCACTAAACGATATTATGCTTAAAAACAATAATATAGCAATAAAGCATACTGTTACGCCTATTATCTCATTAAGTTTTTTTTCTTCTTTCAAATAATCAAATACGCTCAACTTGAATTTTCTCCCCTGCGCTGTTTACGCCTATAAATTTTTTCAAGATTGAATAATAAATATTTTTATGTATAAGTCAATAAAATTATTGACTTTTTAAAATATAATTTGTATTCTAATAATAATGTATTTAAAATATAAAAATGAACTTATAGAAATTTTTAAAACAAATAATGTTTTTGATTTGAATGCCGCTGATAATATATGTGCCGTTTTTTTTGATAGCCCGCATCATATATCAATATCTGATTTAATTTATAAAATCGAAAAGAATAGCAATATTTTAATATCTAAAAACGACGTTGAAAGCATTATGAATATACTCGTTAAATACGGATTTGCAAAAAAAATAAGTTTCGCAAATGATGAAATACCTAGATTTGAACCTTTAAAAACCAATGAACATCACGATCACTTCATTTGTTCTTGCTGTAAAAAAATATTTGAATTTTATAATGAACCATTTGAAAAATTTCAAAAAAAAATAAGCGATAATATTGGATTGACATTATATCATAAACTTGAGTTATACGGCATTTGTAATAATTGTCTTGGCAGAAAAGAAAAAATAGTTCCTCTAATGTATGTTGAAAGCGGCAAAACTGTAAAATTCAAGGATATTGAAGGCGGAGACTTGCTTAAATCAAGATTATCCCACCTAGGATTCGTTCCCGGTGAGAAAATAATAGTTATAAGTAATTCTGGGGTTGGTCCTGTAATAGTTGAAATAAAAGGTTCAAGATTAGCTTTAGGTGCAGGAGAATCCTCAAAAATTATGGTGGACAAAAAATGAAAAAAATTCTTGTAGCTGAAGACAATGTTCAACTTGGAATTTTCTATAAGAAATTTTTAAATTCTTACGGATATTCTGTTGATGTGGTTTCTAATGCAAGTGAAGCTTTGGAAAAACTGCATTATGATAAAGATTACGTCTTGTTTATAACTGATCTTGACATGCCGAAATGGGACGGTAATTATTCGCTTATCGGGGCAAATGTTGAAAACAAAGATATTAAAATAATAATTATTTCCGGATATCTTGACAATCCAAAATTTGCTTTTACAACGTCCCTTTCCGACAATATTGTCGCAAGATTAAACAAACCTTTTGAACCTGAAGAATTGATCGAAATTATAAAAAAAATTATTTAATATATATTTGTTTGATTTTATATTTTACTACGCCCATAGGCAACGATACATCTACATCATCGCCTTCTTTTTTATCTAAAATTGATCTTCCTATAGGAGAATTCATTGAAATTTCAGATCTGTCAGGATCTGCTTCCCCATCTCCTACAACAGTAAATTCATCTATTTTTTTTGTGTTTTTATTTAATAATTTTACAGTTACTCCATAACCTACTTTGTTCGATTTTATTTTTTTAGGATCAACTATTTTTGAATTGGCAAGTTTAGTTCCTATTTGTGAAATTCTGGCTTCTATAAAAGCATATCTCTCACGCGCAGCATGGTATTCAGCGTTTTCACTTAAATCTCCATGTTCTCTGGCTTCAGCAATCAATTCCTGAACTTTAGGTTTTTCTTCAACCAATTCATTTAATTCTTTTTTTAATTTATCATAAGTTTCCTGTGATATTAACAATTCTCTCATTTTTTAATAAACCCCTATATAAAAAATAAAAAACTGCCGGATATAAAATTTTTCAATTTTATATCCGGCAGCAACAATTGACTTTGTTTTTTAAAGTCTTAGCTCTGAATTAACCGGTAAACCGGTTTTTTTTCACTGAGACTATTTTTGTTCAGTCGCAGGCGCTGCTTCTTTGTTTTCTGCAGGTGCCGCTTCTTTTGTTTCAGTTGAATCAGCTGCTTTTTTTCTTGACAATTCTGTAATAAGTTTTACAACTTGATACGCTGAATCGCCTTCTTTTACGTCAACGCGTACGCGATCGTCAACTACTATTCCTGATGCAGTAACAATTGCATTGTTATTCGGAGCATCAACAAATTTAGTTGATTTTTCAATCTTGAAAGTTACATTTTGATTGTTATCGTCAACGATTACTATACTGTTTTCGTCAAGCGATACGACAAATCCTTTTGTACCTTTCATTTCAACAGCTGCAGCCTGAGTTGTATTAGCGTCTCCGGCAGCAGGAGCAGCCGCTTCGTCAGCAGCTATAGCGCAATAAGACATTAACGCTACTAATATAATTATTGTAAATACTTTTTTCAACATACAAATTCACCTCCTGAATTTGAAAATGAGAGTAATTATAAATATCGATTAAAAAAAATCAATAATTATTTATCTAATTTTTATCAGTTCAATTTTCGGGATTAATTCTTCATTCCCGAAATCTGTCGAATAAAATCTTGAAAAATGAATTTTATCTGTTATTATAACAAAAAATATTGCATTAATAACAGTTGAATCCAGTGTCTTTATATATTCTGTTATATCCCATTCAACCCATCCTTTATGATTTTTATCAATAAAAGCAGACGACACCTTTTCTCCAAGATTATTTAATACATAATTTTTAAATCTATTTCTCCCCCATCTTCCTTCATCTGTATCTGATGTTAACCAAGTATTATTAAAAACATATATATGAACTTTCTCAGGGTATTCTATCCAGTAATATTCAGGAACAACTTTGCGGTACATTTTAAACAATATTTTTTCTGCATCATTAAAATTAAAATCTTTTATATTAAAAATTTTTAAAAGAGTCGCGCCTTGAGCCTGATATTGGTCAAGTCCGTATGAATATGAAACATCATTATATTCAGAATTATGATTGGACCCTCCTCCATCATCAACCACATATGAATCTTCAAAATATTTTTTTCCTGATATGATAATTTTTTTATTTTTCGGATGGGTGGTAATAAGTTTTACAACCTGTTTTATTTCACCGGTATCGTTAAAATCTATACGAACTCTGTCTCCATTATGCAACTTTGAATATTTAATCACTAAATTTCCTGCATTAGCATCTATAAACTTTGTAGAAACATTTATTTTATAAGTTATAATACGGTTATTGTCTTTCACCGCGACTAAATTATTTTGGTCAATCGAATGAATAAATCCTTTTATAGATAAATTTTTAACAGTTTCAGCCACAATATTTTGCTGAATTAATAGCAATCCTAAAAAAAATATAATATATATCCTAATCATATTTTTACCTTAATAAAAATATACGGTTCAAAAACTTTTCTTATTTTTCAATTATAAAATTTTATTCTTTCATCTTTCGTCAAATCAATATTCATAAATTTACAAATAGTGGTTATAGACAACAATTCATTTTTTTTTTCTTCATCCGTGGGATTAAATTCCGGTCTGCAAACATATTTTTGGAGAAACCAATCAGTCCCATCATCATAAATTTTATTTTTTATAAATTCCAAATCATCAATACTGACGAATTTCGGATATACTGTTGTTCTGAATTCTGATTTTTCTTTTAATTTTACAATATTTATCGACTGATTTATTTTTTCTGTTACAATCGCATTCTGTTCGGCTGGTGTCTTTATAATATTATCCTTATTATTATTTTTTATATTAGCAGGAATCAATAAA
>JAGOBX010000150.1 GCA_017999075.1 Candidatus Babelota bacterium
GTCATCCTGCTTCTTCAACAATAAGTTTTCATTTTCAGAACGAAATTATTCCTTTATTATTTATTATAACAATTGAAGGAGCATCGGAATTGTCAGATAAAATAAGCAAGCGGTTTAGTTATATCATACTGATGGTTTTTTTATTAATAATTCCTGTATCAATATATTACTCGAAACTTTATATTTTTGATAAAACATCAAAATATATGATGAAATATAATGATAAAATGGTTTTTTTGAAAAATATAAAACCATTGATTAAGCCTGATTTTTCAGTTTGCGCTGATGTTACTTTTGCGCCATATTTTTCGTATAGAAAAAATATCTATATATTTCCTGATTGCCCTGAAAACGTTGATGTGATTATAATAAATAAAAAACAGCTTTTCGGACAACTGGCTGATTTTTTTAATTACCAGATAAAAGCAAGAAATATAGGCCATAATATCTGGATTAACGATTATGTATGTATATTTGTAAAAAAATAATACTTGAATTAATGAATGTGTTATAATAATATTTGTTTTTATTGATTTTAATAAATTGAGAGGAAAATTTTTATGATTCAACAAACTTTATCGATAATTAAACCTGATGGAGTCCGTCAGAAAGTAATAGGTGAAATTATTACAAGACTTGAACGCAATAAAATTATAATTAAAGAAATGAAAATGCTGCAACTGACAAAAAAAAATGCGGAAGGTTTTTATGCCGTTCATAAAGGCAAACCTTTTTTTGATAAACTTGTCGAATTTATGATTTCGGGTCCGATTGTTGTAATGGTGCTTGAAGGAGAAGATGTTATAACAAGATATAGAACTATTATGGGAGCTACCGATTATACCAAAGCACTGCCCGGCACAATACGCGCAGAATTTGCTACAGGAATGACTGAAAATATCGTACATGGTTCTGATTCTGCTGAAAATGCCAAGATTGAAATAGATTATTTTTTTAACTCGCATTCATAAAAAAAATGCGGATTTTTTTTGAAAATAAAATACGGTATTTTTTATGCCGAATATGATTCCGGTACTGTTATTTTTTTTTAGTATAATAATATATCCGGTTGCCAGTGAATATAGCGTATATACAATATGCATAGTGCTTGCATTATTTAATTTGATAATATTTCATTTGAAAAAAATTAATGAAATAACTTTTTCTGCAGCCGAGATATATTATTGCGTTGTATTTATAGGATTCCCTTTATTTTCTAATGCATATACCATAAATACTTATCTTACTGTTTTAGGAATATATAAAAATTTTTCTTATTTCCTGTTATTGCTTCTTCTTAAAAATTCGTTTGATAAGGGAATAAACAATAATTTTTTTTTATTGATACCTGCCGTTGTTTTTTTAAACTGCGTTTACGGAATATTTCAAATTAATACAATGTCGGCAAGATTAACAGCGTTGTATATTAATCCTAATTTGCTTGCTGATACAATTAATTTTGCTCTTTTATTTTTAATATTTTTTTATTCAAAAAAAAAAGTTCAGGTTATTTTATTGGTTTTTTTATCAATTTTTTTGATTATGACAAAATCTCTGGGTGCAATAACAGCGCTAATGTTTTTATTTTTTATAATGATGATGTTTATAGCTAAAAAAATTTACAGGGTTTCATATAAAGTTTTGATACCTGCCATATTAATTTTATTGAGTATTTTATTGTTTACGGCTTATTTGAGGTATGACAGAACATTCGGCGATATTTTCGGAAACCGTAGACTTGAAATCATTAACGCCAGTTTTAAATCTTTGTCGCATAATTTTTTTCTTGGAACAGGGCATAATACTTATGAAACCAAAATAAAGCGTTTTGTTTTTCCAATAAAAAATTCAGATTTAAAATATGTCAAAAAACAGAGAAATCCTCATAATTTTTTTTTACATCTTGCTAATGAAACAGGTATAATAAATTTAACTATTTTAACTGTTCTGATTTTGGTGTTATTTTTCGAAACGTTATTTTCTCCTATAAAAATGAAGTTATTGGGATGTTCTGGTATATTTTTGATCCTCGTGCATCATAGTGCAGATATAGGATATGATACTCCTCTAATTCATTATTTTTTTGTTTTTTTTATATTTTGTATAACGTATGCTTCGCGGCCATTATTAAAAATAGCGTTTAAAAAATGGATGAAAATTTTTATATACATAAGTTTTTTGGCAATATTCATTGTATTGCCTTGTTTAAATTTATGCGCTGAAATTACTGCTGAACGCGGAAGAAATTTGTTTGATTCCAACAATTATGAAAAAGCCGCTGATAAATTCAATTTTGTTATCAGAATAATACCTGATTATCCTGAAATTTTGCAAAGGCTTGCAGGATGCTACAGAGGATTATATTATAAGACGAATAATGTTAAATATATTGAAAAGACGCTTCAATGTTTTTTCAAAGGAGCTGAAGCTGATCCGTATAATGGATATTATAAAATGAATATAGCTAAAGCTCTAAGCGAATTTTGTGAACCTGAAAAATCTAAAAGTCAGATAAAATTTTTTGTAATGCAGGCATTAAACGTTGAACCATTCTTCGCTTTGATGTACCTTGAAGCTGCCGAACTGCTGTTTTCCATTAACAATCCCGATCTCGCGCTTAATTATGCAAGGAGGGGATTAATAATTGAACCGTATTTTTTAAGATTGAATTTAATATACAGATATTTGGATAATAATCAAAAAGACAGGTTTGACATTTCTGTAAGAAACATAGCTTATTATATGCATAAACGGATAAAAATTCTTAAACCGGATATAAATCCGGCTGATAAAAATTATGAATTATATTATTTTGAAATTATGTATAACACGAAAATAAATTTTTTTCCAATTCAATTAAACGCTAAAGAATAATAAAAATTATGTTTTTAAAATTTGACAATTAAATATATATGTTATATATATAAATTCGACAATAAAAATAAAACTTAATTAGGCGGATATTTATGAAAAAATTAAATATAGAAATGTCTTACAGAATAATTAATCACGGGCCTCTGCTTGTTGTATCGTCCGAATTTAAAAAAAAAGAAACTTTTACGCCGATTGCATGGAATATGCCGGTTGAGCATACTCCGCCAATAATCGCAATTACAGTGTCAAAAGAAAACTATGTTAATTTTTTGATAAAAAAATCAAAACAGTTTTGTTTAAATGTTCTGGAAATAGAAAATCTTGATTTAATAAAAAAATTGGGTTCTGTTTCAGGAAAGGATACAGATAAAATTTCTGAATTTTGTTTGAAAACTAAAAAATGTAAGACAATTGCAGCTTCATATATGCTGAATTCCGCTGCAGTAATAGAATGTGTTTTAATTAAAACAATTTCTGTAGAAGGCGTCGATATTTTTTTGGGTAAAACTGAGTATTGCTCGGTATCGGAAAAATTCTGCAAAACTTCATGGGATGCAGAAAAAATAAGAACGATCCATCATCTTGGCGGAGGAAATTTCGCCACAATACAAAAAATATGATTTATTTTGGAGATGTTTTTTTATGGCAAGGCATAAATACCCTGTATGGGTGGAAATCAGCAAATCTGCTTTATTAAATAATATTATTCAAATTAAAAATAATGCGCGTAAATCTGTTCCTAACTTGAAAATTTGCGGTGTTGTAAAATCGAATGCTTACGGTCACGGTATGTCATTAGTTGCAGACATAATTTCAAATGAAGTTGATTGGTTCGCAGTAAATGCTTTGTGGGAAGCTATTCAGCTCGTAGAAAAAACAGGAATTGAAAAACCTATTGTTGTTCTCGGATATACACCTGCTTCTGCATTGAACGATCTTGTAAATTATTCTAATATCAGAGTTATAGTTTATAATATCCAGACATTGGAAACATTGAAAAGATTAGCTGTAAAATATAATAAAATATTTAAGGTTCATATTAAAGTTGAAACAGGCACCGGACGTCAGGGAATAACAGAAAAGCAGCTTCCAAGGTTTATATTGTTTTTTAAGGAAAATCCTAACATAATATTAGAAGGAATATCAACTCATTATGCCAATATTGAAGACACCACTACTCACGATTATTATCAGTATCAATTATCAAATTACCAAAAGTTTATAAAAATTTTAAAAGATAATGGTTTGCAGCCGCCTGTGAAACATACTGCGTGTACTGCAGCTTGTTTTTTGTTTCCAAAAACTTATTTTACTTTAGCTCGGCCAGGAATTGGATTATACGGATTATGGCCGTCAAAAGAAACAAAATTGAGTTGTTTGCTTGAAGGGAGAGAAACTTTAAACCTTCAGCCGGCATTGACTTTTAAAACAAGAATAGCTCAGATAAAAACGTTTCCTGCAAACTGTTACATAGGATACGGTTGTACTTACAGAACCACCCACTGGACAAGAGTTGCTATTATTCCTGTTGGATATTTTGACGGTTATGACAGGCAATTATCAAATCAGGCGTATGTAATAATAAAAAATAAACGGGCTCCTTTAATTGGAAGAGTTTGCATGAATATATGTATGGTGGATATAACACATATTAATAATGCCCGCCTTGACGATGAGGTTATTTTATTAGGCAGATCAAAAAACGAATCAATATCAGCTGATACTATAGCAGGAATGTGCGGAACAATAAATTATGAAATTGTAACAAGAATAAATCCTGTGCTGCCGAGAATAGTTGTAGATTGAAAAAGATGTGTAAAAAATAATGTATCAGAATATTTTATAAATTTTCATTAATATATTAATCGTGATAATTTATTGAAATAGTTTTATTAAAAAATAATTGAAAGGAAAGGTTCGGAAATTTATATGTTATCAAATAAAAATGTTTTGATAGGTATTTCAGGAGGAATCGCGGCATATAAAATTCCTCAATTAATTAGAATTTTAAAAAAAAATGATAATAACATAAAAACTGTAATGACAAAAAATTCATTTGAATTTGTTACAAAAGTCACGATAGAAACTCTGTCTCAAAATTCTGTTTATTCTGATATGTTTGAATATTCGTTTGACATATCGCATATTTCTCTTTGTGATTGGGCTGATTTTATGATAATAGCTCCTGCAACGGCAAATATTATAGGAAAATTGGCGAATGGAATAGCTGATGATTTGCTGACCACTGTTTTTAGTGCATTTGATAAAAATATTTTTATATGTCCTGCAATGAACGATAAAATGTTTTCAAATGCTATTGTTCAAACTAATTTGGAAAAATTGAATGGATTAAATAATATAAAAATTATTGAACCTGAATCAGGAATGCTGGCGTGCGGTTGCGAAGGAAAAGGCAGGATGGCTGAACCAGAGAATATTTATAAAACAGTTTCAGATTTTTATAAAAAAAAGTCTTCATTAAAAAATAAGACGGTTCTGATAACAGCTGGACCGACAAAAGAATATATTGATCCTGTGAGATTTATATCTAATGATTCATCAGGGTTTCAGGGATATTTTATTGCTAATGAATGTGTCAATCGGGGTGCTTCAGTAATATTGATAACCGGACCGACAGGAAATGCAGGTATTTTAAACCGCGAAGTTAAAGTAATAACTGTGATTTCTGCGGAAGAAATGTTTGAAAAAGTAAAAGAAAATTTTGATATAAGCGATATTTTTATTTCTGCAGCGGCAGTTTCTGATTATAAGACAGAAAAATATTCGGATTCAAAAATAAAAAAAAATAAAGGTGAAAAATTTTTAAAATTGGAATTGATTCAGAATCCGGATATTTTGAAATATTGCGGTGAAAATAAAGGAAATAGAATAATCGTGGGATTTGCTGCTGAAACTGATGATTTAATGAAAAATGCATTGAAAAAATTTCAAGATAAAAAATGCGATATGCTTGTTGCAAATGAGGTTAAAAATTCTCTTGGCAAGCTTACGAACAGGATACAGATAATAAAAAATAACGGAGAAGTAATAAGCACCTGTGAACAATCAAAAAAAAATACAGCTTCTGTTATAATTGATAATATTGAACTGTTGATAAATGAAAAAAAATAAATACAGCGTTGTTATATGCTCATATAATAGCGGAAAGTACATAGTTAACGCCATAGAATCAGTAAAAAAAAATATTGATATATATGATGAATTAATTATAATCAACGATGGTTCAACTGACAATACTGAAACTTTATTATTAAAATATAAAGACACCCCGCAAATTAAAATTATCGGATATAAAAAGAATAAAGGATTGGCTTCAGCAAGGAATACAGGTTGGAAAAATGCATCTAATGATATAATATTTTTTATTGATGCGGATGCTGAATTGCCGGATTATATGCTGAATAAACTTGATAAAATATTTAGCGAGAATTATGATGCTGATGCTGTTACAGGCAGGGGAATAGAATCCGATTTGTGTTCTGTTTATGATTTGTGGAGGAAAGAATTTTTTTCACAGACCCAGGGAAATAAAGTTGTAATAAATCCTGAATATTTTTCGGGATTATGCATGGCATTAAAAAAAAAATGTCTTGAAAAATTAAATGGGTTTTCAGAAATGTTTACCAGCCATGCTGAAGATGTTGAATTTGCATTGCGTTTTAAAAAAATGAAATTATTTTCTTTATATGATCCTGATTTGTTTGTATATCACAAAAGAACTGATGATTTTGAATCTTTGAAAAAAATGGTGTTCAATCATGTTTACTGGTCAATAGAAGCCGGAAAACTCCATAATCAGAACAAAATTTTAAAATATTTTGCGGCAACTTTAAAATTATTTGTAAAGTATTTTATAAAAAGTATAAAATTGAAGAATAAAGATTTGTTTTTTATAAGTTTGTCTATGATAAAAATGCGGATGAAAGCAGTTTTAAAAGCTGTATAATATGATTTGCAATGATTAGTTAACCAAACGTTTAATTGATAATTAATAAAAATATGTGGAATAAATTTATTTTGTAAACTAATTATTTCAAAGTACAATAATAAATATAGAGAATAAGAAAAATTACAGAATAAGGAAATTAAAAAATGTATAAAACTATTTTTGGTCCTGTTAATTCGAGGCGATTGGGTTTTTCATTAGGAATTGATCTGGTAACTCATAAGACATGTTCTTTTGATTGCGTATATTGCGAATGCGGGAAAACAACCGATTTGACGGTTGAAAGAAAAAATTGGGTTTCAAGTGAAACTGTCAAATCGGAATTAAATGATTTTTTTTTAAAAAATCAGAATATCAAGCTGAATCATTTGACTTTTTCAGGATCAGGAGAACCTACGCTCGCGTTGAATCTGGGAGAAATAATTATATATTTGAAAGAAAAATTTAAATATCCTGTGTGTGTATTAACTAATTCATCTTTAATAAATAATGATGACGTAATAAAAGATTTACTTCCTGCTGATATAGTTATGCCGTCTCTTGATGCTGTAACAGAAAAAATATATAATGCGATAGACAGACCTCACAAATCAATCAGAATCAAGAATATTATAAACGGATTGATTAAGTTCAGAAAACAATATAAAGGACAATTATTTCTTGAAATTTTGTTTGTAAAAGGAATAAATGACGGAGAAGAAGAATTGGTTAAATTATCTGAAACTGCTGATATTATTAAACCAGATAAAATTTTTATAAATACCTGTATTAGACCGGGGACATCTAAAAATATTAAATATTTAACCAATGAGGAACTGAATAAAATAGCAGGCTACTTTCATTTAAAAACAGAAATCGCTTATCAGTCTGCAAATAATAATTTGAAAACATATATTGATGACACAGACTGTAAACTTGAAAATGTAGTTGCTGAAATAATTAAAAGACGGCCTTCTACTCTGGAAGATTTGAAATCAGCCACAGGTTTTCAGAATTCACCAATAGAAACTTT
>JAGOBX010000151.1 GCA_017999075.1 Candidatus Babelota bacterium
AATTAATCGTAAAACAGGAGAACAATCTTCTGCTCTTGAAATAATGTCAGGCGGGCTGCGTGAATGGTTGTATGAACCTATTATTGAACGTTTGATAGATAATAAAATAATTCAGGAACGGCCTGTAATAAAAAATGGGAATATTGAAAATATTGAACAAATCGGCGGATACGGGCCATTTTTATTATCAGCTTATTTAAAAGATAAAAATGGTGAAAGTTATTTTCCTGAAACTTTTGGAGGAGGTATTGGAATTGAACGGACTATTTACGCGCTTCTTCGCGGGGAATGCGTCGAGAAAGTTGATGATATTACATTTTTTGGAAAAAATCCTGATTCGCATCAGATATACTTATTTTAATTTCTCATTTTCACAATTGCCAAATTGTGAAAATGAGATTTTTTCTTGTAGATAGATAATATACTAAAAATCAAAATTTATATTCGAGGTGAACTTTTTTAATGGAACGTATTAAAATAAAAGAATTATTAAATATTCCGCCTGACAACAGGAAAGTTTTAATAGAAGGATGGATAAGAACAAGGCGCGATTCAAAAGGCGGTTTTTCATTCATTGAGATAAACGATGGATCAACAATCAAAAATTTTCAGGTTATAGCTGAGTCATCTCTTGATAACTATCAATCCGATATATTGAAATTAACAACAGGTTCTTCAGTTCGAATTGAAGGAATTTTAGTTAAATCAGAAGGCAGCGGCCAAATGTCTGAACTGAAAGCTGAAAAAGTTATGGTTTATGGTTTTGCAGATGAAAGTTTTCCCTTGCAGAAAAAAGGGCATTCGTTTGAGTTTTTGCGTGAAATAGCACATCTTAGACCAAGATCAAATACATTTGGTGCAATTGGAAGAATACGTCATGGTATTTCTTATGCAGTTCATAAATTTTTTAATGATAAAGGTTTTTTTTATGTACATACGCCTATTATAACGAGCAGTGATTGCGAAGGTGCAGGAGAAATGTTTAAAGTTACCACTTTGGATCTGAAAAATATGAAAGGTTCTCCTGATTTTACTCAAGATTTTTTTGGCAAAGCAGCATATTTGACTGTAAGCGGTCAACTCGAAGGAGAACTTTATGCATGCAGTCTTGGAGATATTTATACTTTTGGACCTACTTTCAGAGCGGAAAATTCAAATACTCCACGTCATCTTGCTGAGTTCTGGATGATTGAACCTGAGATGGCATTTTGCGATTTGAGCGGGGATATAAAAACTGCAGTTGAATTTATTAAATATTTAATTCAATATGCTCTTGACAATCATCAGGATGATATTCAGTTTTTTAATAAATTAATTGATAAAACCATAATTGGCAGACTTGAACAAATTTTAAAATCAGAATTTAAGGTAATTACATATACTGAAGCTGTTTCACTTCTTGAAAAATCCGGAGAAACATGGGAATTTCCTGTAAGCTGGGGAAATAATCTTCAAGCTGAACATGAAAAATATTTGACTCAACAAGTTTTTGACGCTCCAATTGTTGTAATAGATTATCCTAAAATTATTAAACCATTTTATATGTATGTTAATGATGATGAGAAAACAGTCAGAGGTATGGATATATTGGTTCCAAAAATTGGAGAGATTATCGGTGGTAGCCAGCGTGAACATCGGATTGACAGACTTTTTTCAAGGATGGATGAATGCGGATTAAATAAAGAAGATTATTGGTGGTATATTGAAACAAGAAAATTCGGGACAGTGCCTCATTCAGGGTTTGGACTGGGATTTGAAAGGTTTATTCAATTTTTAACCGGAATGGCTAATATACGCGATGTAATACCTTTTCCGCGTACTCCTGGAAACGCGAAATTTTGAAATTATAAAAGTTACTGCAGGAAATAGATTTTTTGAATTAAATTTTTTTCTTGATTTTATTTTTATAATATATTATCGTTTATTTTTTTAAAATCTATTTTATTGAAAAATATTTTTATATAGTAATTTGGAGGTTTAATTTATTATGTTGTATTTAAATGAAAAAGATTTGTTGAAAATTGGGATGAATTGGAATGAAACGATTGATAATATCGAAAAAGCTGTGAAATGTCTTGATAAAAAAGATTTTGTTCAGCCAATAAAACCGTATTTAAGGTATAGAGATTTAACCAACAGAATTATAGCTTTGATTGCTTTTGTTGGAGGCGATATAAATTTAGCCGGGTTGAAATGGATTGCAAGTTTTCCTGATAACATTAATCACGGTTTGCCGAGAGCTCATAGCGTAGTTGTTTTAAACCATGCTGATACAGGTGCTCCTGTAAGTATTATAAATACTGCTTTATTAAGTATTATACGCACTGCATCAGTATCAGGATTAATGATACGTTATTTTTTAAAAACAAGACCTATGGATAAAATAAATCTTGCGATAATGGGTTGGGGATCTATAGGAAAACATCATTACGAGATGTGCTGTGATATTTTGAAAGACAAGATAAATAAAATATATGTTTATGATATAAGAAATATTGATCCCGCTACAATAACCGGTAAGTATAAAGATAAAACTGTTGTTGTAAAAAGCTGGCAGGAAGCTTATAGAGATTCAGATATTTTTATTACATGTACAGTTTCAAAAGCTCCGTATGTGGATGAAAAACCGAAAAAGGGATCTCTTCAGTTAAACTGTTCTTTAAGAGATTATAAAACCAGTATTCTTGATCACACTAAAGCTATAATAGTTGATGATTGGGAAGAAGTATGCCGTGAAAAAACAGACATTGAAATGATGCATAAAGACCGTGGATTACAAAAAGAAGATACAAAATCGATTACAGATGTTGTATGTCATAATTGCCTTTCTGCATATCCTAAAGATGAGCCTATAATGTTCAATCCTATGGGGATGGCTGTTTTTGATATAGCTACAGGAAGATATTATCTTGATAAAGCTAAAGCTATGAAAATAGGTTTGGAACTTGAATAAATAAAATATTTGAAACGGGGTCAATTTATGAAAAACAATAAAATTTATGACAGCGTGCTTGAATTAGTTGGAAATACTCCGATGATAAGATTAAATAAGATCTGCGCCGGATTATCTTCTGAAATTTTAGCAAAACTCGAATATCTTAATCCATCAGGAAGTTTGAAAGACAGAATTGCAATTGAAATGATTGATGGGGCAGAGAAAGAGGGAAAAATTAAACCTGGATATACACTGATTGAGTCAAGTACTGGAAATACAGGATTTGCATTATCTACAATCGGAAGGTTGAAAGGATATAATGTGACTATTTATGAAACAATGCCTGGAAAAGCAGGTTCTGAAAAAAAGAAAATGATGGAAAATGTCGGAGCAGAAGTTAGACTGATGGAGCCGAAAGACATTGAAGGAATTAAAGAACGCAGTATAGCCGGTTCTGAAGTTGAACTTCCTGGCAGACAATTATGTCTTGATGATGAAAAAGCTCATCCTGATAAAATTTGGTGGGCACGTCAGTTCAGTAATGAATATAATGTTAAAGCTCATTATATTACTGCAAAAGAAATTCTCGAGCAAACTGATGGCAAAATTGATATTTTTGTTCAGTCAATAGGAACTGGAGGAAGTCTGGTTGGTATAGCGCAAGTTTTGAAAAAAGAAATTCCTAACTTGAAAGTTATAGGTATTCAGCCTGCAAGTTCAAAAGAACTTTGGCATCCTGGAATGGATTTTCCAAACACTGAAATTAAAGGCGGAATTGTAGCTAAAATGCTTAAAATGGAAGGGATTGTTGATACGCTTGTCCGGACTACTGATTCAGAAGCAAGAAATATGACTCATAGATTATGGAAAGAAGAAGGCTTGTATTGCGGCGTTTCTTCCGGAGCAAATGTTCATTATGCGCTTGAAGAAATAAAAAAATCTAATGGCAAAAAAACTGTTGTAACGTTGTTGAATGATCATATGAACAGGTATCTGACTGAAGAGAGGTATGTAACCTAAAATTTTAAAACGGATAATGATTATCAATAAAATTAAGCGGAATTATTTTAAAAATCGCAAATCAGGAATTCCTGGTTTGCGATTTTTTTAAATTGAAATAATATGATTGAATGGAATATTGTAAGAAATTATTTTCCGGCACTTAAAAATTTCGTTTATTTAAGTTCAGCCGGCGGTGCTCCGATATCATACCAGACTCATAAAGAAGCAATTTCATTTTATGATGAAATGCTTAACTTTGGAGACAGTTATTGGAACAAATGGCTTGAAAAAGTAGAATCTGTCCGCAAAAAAACTGCAATATTTTTAAATGCTGATCTCAATGAAATAGCTTTTATACAGAATACTTCGCATGGAATGAATATTATTGCACAAATGTTTAAAGGATATGGGGATATCATTGTTATGGATGATGATTTCCCTACTGCATCGATTCCTTTTTTTAAACAGGATTTTAATATTGAATATGTAAAATCAGAACCGGACTGTAAAATTCCAATAGAAAATATTGAAACTAAAATTTCTGATAAAACTAAAATTATAATTGCAAGTTCGGTTCAATATTCAACAGGATTCAAACAAGACCTGAAAAAACTTAATGAATTATGTAAAAAAAAAAATATTATACTTGTTGTTGACGCATCTCAAAGCATTTGCGCTTTTCCAATTGATGTAAAAAACGACGGTATGGATTTTCTTGTTTTTTCAGGAAACAAATGGGGAATTTCGGGGTATGGGATAGGTGTAATTTATATAAATAAAAAATATATTGATAATTCAAAATTTCCGGTTGCAAGCTGGATGAGTGTAAAGCATCCTCCTTCTATGGACAATAAAAGCCGTGATTATAAGGATTCTGCTGCAATGATTGAAATCGGGGGACCAAGTTTTCCTAATATTTTTGCTTTTGGCGGAACTTTGGATTTAATTAATTCTATAGGAATAGATAATATTGAAAATCGTATAATTGAATTGACTGATTATCTTCACGGGAAATTGACTGAAAACGGATTTAAAATTGTTTCGTCTAAAGAATTGGAATACCGTTCCGGAATAACTATAATTGATTTTGAAAACAAAAAAGAAATAGCTGAGAAACTTGCAAAAAAAAATATTCTTGTTTCTGTGAGGAACCGCGGAATCCGAGCATCGCTCCATTTCTATAATAATTTTGGAGATATAGATGTCTTTATAACAGAATTGAAAAATATTGTTAAAAAATGATTAAACTTCCGGCAAATATTTGCCGGAAGTTTAATCATTTTTTATCTTGCCGTTATTCCGAACTCAGAAGATATTGTATTATAAATCTGCTTATGAGCTGTTTCTATCTCATCATCTTTCAATGTTCTGTCTTTAGCTCTGTAAGTGAATTTTAAGAGCGCAGCAGTAAATTGTTTATCTATAACTTCACTTTCATATATTCCGCCGAATTCAACATTTTGAAGTATTTCAATGTTCAGTGATTTGATTTTACTGATTACCTTTTTATATTCAATTTTTTTAGGCATAAGTAGAGACATATCTCTGACAGTATAAGGAAATATTGAAAATTCTTTATAAACAGGAGTTTTAGAATAATTATCAAATAAAATATCAGCATTAACCTCACACAAATATAAATTGTCAGGCAAATCATATTTATTTGCGGCATCCGGATGAATTTTTCCGAGAAACCCGGTTTTGATTTCATTTATAAAAATATCAGCAGATTGACCCGGTTGTAAAAAACGTATCGAATTATTAATTTTATATTCGCATTTTTCTATGTTTAAAGTTTCAAAAACATCATTTAAAATTCCTTTAACATAAAAAAAGTCTATACGTCCAGGTTTATCGTCCCAGTTAGATAAAACTGTTTTTTCTGTCATCGCAAAAGCTGCGGCATTGGTTTCTTCAAACGCTTTTGTCTTACCGGAATATTTATATTTTTTTCCTGTTTCAAAAAAATTTAAATTTGAATTTCTGTATTTAGTATTGTTTTGCATTATTTTAATTAATGACGGGATAATAGATGATCTCATAACACTGATTTCTTTTCCTAACGGATTACTTATTTTAACCGTTGAATTTTCATCATAATCTTCAGTGAAATCAGAGTTAAGATCAGGATCTGTAAACGAATAATTGACACATTCGTAAAAACCTTTGTCAACAAATAATTTTAGTAAATCAATGGAAAATTTTTGCTTATCGGTTAATCCTCCGCATGATAAATCCGAATTCGGAGGTAAGTCTGGAATATTCCCATATCCGTATAAAACAGATATTTCTTCTATAACATCAATTTCACGCTCAATGTCAGTTCTCCGCATAGGAATAATAATATTTAATTCTTTTTCAGTTTGACCGGCAATTTCGCAATTCATGTTTTCCAATATTTTTAATATTTTATTTTTATCAATATCAATTCCTATAATTCTTTTTATATTAGAAAATTTAATTGTGATTTTCCGCTGCACCAAATCTGTCTTAAAAATTTCGGATAAATTTGACGACACTCTTGATTCAGGACAACTTTTTTGAATAAGTTCAACCGCTCTGTCGCTTGCATTTTTTACATTTGAGTAATCAATTCCTCGTTCAAACCTGTACGAAGATTCTGAAGATAAACCTAAAATACGAGAAGATTTTCTTACAGAAACAGGATTAAAATAAGCGCTTTCTATAAGTGTTTTTGATGTTTTGTCGGTTACTTCGCTGTCAAATCCTCCCATCACTCCTGCTACTGCAACAGGTCTGTTTTTATCTGCAATAACAAGTATTTCAGTGCTGCA
The DNA here is from genome assembly GCA_017999075.1 of Candidatus Babelota bacterium. Classification (GTDB taxonomy): domain Bacteria; phylum JAGOBX01; class JAGOBX01; order JAGOBX01; family JAGOBX01; genus JAGOBX01. The sequence continues at coordinate 6,733 of JAGOBX010000151.1, forward strand.
AATTCTGTCCTGACCGTCAATTGTTTTTATAATTTCATTTTCCGAAGCATGACGGACTACAATTTCTTTCCCTTGTATCAGATCATAATCAAATGCATGAAGCGGTTGTCCGTATTCAAGCATAACATAGTTTGTAATATCAACAATATTGTTGATTGCGCGCAGTCCGCTTTGATATAATCGTGTCTGAATTAAAGCGTCAGCTGGTTTTACAGAAATATTTTCTATATAATTTCCAGTGTATTTTGGACATGCAGAATAATCTGAAATAGAAATTTTTATTTTATCATTTATGTTGATTGAAGAATCAGTTGTATAATTTGATTTTTTTAATTTTACGTTTCTTCCTGTAATTGCTGCTATTTGATAAGATAAACCTATTACATTAAGGCAATCAGATCTGTTAGGTGTAATTTCGTATTCAATAATCCAATCATCAAGATTTAATTTTTTTATTAAATCTTCACCTGGTAAAAGATTGCTGTCATTTATTTTCCATATAGAATTTGCAGTTTCTGTTATTCCTAATTCTACTGTTGACAGCATCATTCCTTCAGATTCTATGTTTTTTATTGTTCTTTTAGTTACTGTTGTACCGTCTGCTAAAACAGACCCGGGAACTGCATAGGGTACTATATCGCCTGAAATAACAGATTTATCATTTGTGACACATTCAAAAAAACCGTAACTTCCACAGTTTATTCTGCATTTATTTAATTTGTCGAAATTTATAATTGATTCTACTTTTCCTGCAAGAATATGTTTAAGTTTTAATCCGGGTTGTTTCACCGATGATACTTCAATCCCTCCGTTAGTAAGTATTTCTGCAAGCTGTACCGCAGTTTCAGGGATATCGATATATTCTTTTACCCAACTTAACGCGACTAACATTATTTTTCCTCCGTAATTGCTTTAATTAAGTTTTAAATATTCAAATTTTTTTATTTTGAATATTTAAAACTTATTATATTATGCTGTAAAGAATCAAAAAATGCAATCGTCTTTTTTAAAGGGTTTTTTTTAAGACGCAGGCATTTTTAATTGGTTATACAGTTTCAGGAACTGTTTCTAAAATATATTCATATATTTTTTTACAAAATCAACTTATT
>JAGOBX010000152.1 GCA_017999075.1 Candidatus Babelota bacterium
GATCAAAATCAGGTTTTCTTCCTGATCTCGCTTGAAAAATTCCATAATATAAATAATATGAAAATGAATAAATAAAAATAAAAATAATAATTTGTTTAAAAAATATTTCAAAAATATTTGAATTTAAACATTGCTGGATTTTATGTTCGGAATTATTGTTATAAACAGACATTTTCAGATTATTTTTTCAGAAACAAATTTTTTTCCTATTGAATGCCGTTCAACATATTTGAAAGAATCCTTAAAATTATTTATCATTGAGATATAAGATTCGGTATTCATTTTATTTTTATGATCTATAATATGTGAGGTTTCAGTATTAATATTATCAAATGTGTTTAATTTTTGATCATTTTCTTTTTTTATATCGGAATTAATATTTTCAATTATTTCATTTATTATTCCTGCTGAAACTGTAATTTGATCTGTTTTTTTTTCTGTAGGAGCATATGGTTTTGATTTTGCAGTTTTAGATACTGCTCCTGCCGAGTTGATGGATTGTTTTTTATATTCTATTTTACCTGATTTAGATTCAGTCATATTTTTAAATTATTTTTATAATTATAATATTTATCAAAATTACAAAAAAAATCATCTGAAATTTTCAGTAGGATCAACCAATGGATTGTGTACTGCTTCAAAAAATTTTTCCACAGAATTTTCCCATTTATTCTGACTTTTTAATATAAGCTCAATTGTCTCTCTTACAGCTCCGCATCCGCCTTTTGCATTAGTTATATATTTGGCGAGTGTTTTAATATCCGGGACAGAATCATTTACTGCAACAGGAAAACCGCATCTTTCCATAACCATATAATCGTCAATATCATCTCCAATATATGCTATGTTTTTATATTCAAATCCATCGCGCAATAAAAATTCTTCAATTGCCGCATATTTACCGTATTTAGCTCCAACGATTTCATCAACGCCAAGGGCTCTGCCTCTTATTTTGGAAATTTCAGTCAAATGAAGAGAAATCCAAATTTGCCGTATATCGGAATATTTTGCTATCATAATTCCTAATGTGTCTTTTTGATCAAAAGATTTTACTCTCCAGTCCTTTTCGCTTATCAGAATTTTTCCATCCGTCAATACTCCATCGATATCACATACAATAACTTTTATATCTTTGATGAATTTTGTTAAACCAGCAAGATGATTCATTTTAATTTTACCTCTTCTTCTTTTTTTTTATTTTATTTTTTTTGTTTTATAACGATATTTCAAATCCTTCATAAGACGGAATTATTTCAAAGCCAGTAAGGTCATTTTCTTTTATAAATTTTTTTTTAGAATCTATTATATTGTCAATACGATCATCCGAATAATCAGGGTCATAATGTATTAAACACAATTTTTTAACTCCTGCAGCTAAAGCAATATTCATTGCATAATCGACAGAACTATGTCCCCATCCTTTTTTTTTCGAATAATCTTCTGTGTCATATTGAGCATCGTGTATTAATAAATCTGCTCCTTCAATAAATTTTCTGTATTTAGCTTCCATATTATCAATGACTTTTTGAGTTTTTCCCGATGAAGATTTAAAAAATAATTCATATCCTTCATGATCGCTTGCATAAACAACAGTTTTATTATCTGAAGTAATTCTGAAACCTATGACGCTGCCTAATCCTCCGTGATTTAAAACTTTTGTTTTTATTATGAAGTTTTTATATATGCTTTCTTCATCGTCACCCATTTGTTTGAATGTATTCATTGACGGCAGTCCGTCAAAATTAAGAGGAAAAAAATCATGATCCATTTGAAAATTTATTATTTCTTTTAAATCTCTTTTGGTTCCTAAAGGTCCAATAAAATCAAATTTATTATTTGGAATATAAAGCGGAACAAAAAAAGGAATGCCTTGTATGTGATCCCAATGAGTATGAGACAACAGTATCATTGATTCTATTGATTTTCCTGCATAATCTTGCATCATTTTATTACCAAGCGGACGAATTCCTGTTCCTGCATCAACAACAATAGTTTCATTGCTGTCATTTTTTATTTCAACACACGCAGTATTTCCGCCATACTTTACCGTGGCAGGTGATGGAGTGGGCAACGATCCTCTGACGCCCCAAAATTTAACTTTCATATTGGTTTTATTTTATAATTTATTTTAAAAAAAACAATTAAAATTACCAGTTTTTTTAAAATTAATGACATGAAGGGCAACCGCAAGATGATCCTGTCATAGCAGGACAATATCCTGTTCCGCATTGACTTGAATCACAGTTCGTATATGAACTTGAATTTTTAGAAGAATTTCCTATTCCAAACACTGAAAATTTTTTTGTAATTTCAGGGCTGCTGCATTTATTGCAAAAAATTTTTTCTTTGCCGTTTGTTAATATTTCAAAATTATTACCGCATTTATTGCAAGAATATTCGTATATTGGCATAGAAAACATCACTCTCCATAAAATAATAGAACAAACAATTTGGTTAAAAATAATATTTCAACTTATTATAATTATATCACTGTACCATCAGGAATAACCGCATCTTTATGTATTATTACTATTCCATCTCTTATAGAAAACCCGTCACCGTCGGATTCTTCGGCATTATCCTTATTTTTAATAATTACATTTTCGCCAATTCTGGCATTTTTATCAATTATTGCTTTTTCTATATAAGTATTTTTACCTATTCCGATTATAGGCAACCGCAATTTTTTATGATCAGACATCGCAAATTCATAATGATCGTTTCCCATAAGCAGTGACGATTTAATAACGCATCCGGAACATATATAACTTCGTAATCCTATGATTGAATTTTCGATTTCACTATGTGATATTAAACACCCTTCAGCCAACAATGTTTTAGTTATCTTGCAATCATTTATTTTTGAAATAGGCAGATATCTTGCATGGGTATAAACCTGATAAGCGCTATTATAAAAATCAAATTTTTTAAAATCTGAAGCAAGATCAATATTAGAATTATAAAATGCTTTTATTGTACCAATATCTTCCCAGTAACTGTTATATAAATAAGAATAAACGTCATAGTTATTTATTGCTGCCGGAATAATATGTTTTCCGAAATCTTCCAGTTTATTATCAAGGGATTCCACCAGAATGTCATAATTGAATATATAAATTCCCATTGAAGCCAGATAATTTTTACCTTCGGCAATTTCTACATCGTGTTCATTAAGGATTGAAGTTGAAATTTTCATTGAATCAAGTATATCATCTTCTTTTGGTTTTTCACGGAATTCAATTATTTTTCCTTTTTTATTCATTTTAAGTATTCCGAATTCTTTTGCTGATTCTCTGTCAACAGGAATAACAGCTATAGAAATATCAGCATTTTTTTCTATATGCCTCAATAGCATTTGCTTGAAATCCATCTGGTACAATTGATCGCCTGATAATATCACAACATATTTTGGTTTAGCAAACCTGAAATGTTTTATGTTATGCCTGACAGCATCTGCAGTCCCCTGATACCAATCGTCCGAATCTCCTGTTTGTTCAGCCGCAAGTATATCTACAAATCCTTTTGAAAAAGTATCGAATCTATAAGTATTTTTTATATGTCTGTTCAAAGATTCGGAATTATATTGAGTTAACACAAATATTCTGTTTATTTCAGAATTAAGACAATTGCTTATAGGTATATCTATCAGTCTGTATTTTCCGACAAGAGGTACAGCAGGTTTGCACCTGTCTTTTGTAAGAGGATATAATCTGGTTCCTTTTCCCCCGCCCATAATTATTGCAATTGACTGACGAGCATCCATTTTTAAAACCTCCCGTAAATTAAATCTATTATACTACATTAAACCCAAGAAAAATCAGGATTATTATTTATTATTAAAGATCATTTTTTTTTAAATCAAAAAATTTTGTCATTATTACAGTATTTCCTTTTTCACTAAAAGTCACGGAATCCATAACACGTTTTGCCATTGCTATTCCAAGACCTCCTGGCCGCTTACCATCTGCATTTCTTTCTTTAACGCTTTTTTCAAGATTTTCAAGCGGATCACTCAATTCTTCAGAATTAAATCCTTCTCCTTCATCTTCAATTTTTACTATTATACAATCCTCAAGTATTACGCTTGAAATTTTTATTTTTTTTTGTTCATCGCATTTATGAGCATGTTCAATAGCATTGTCCTGTATTTCTCTTAATACAAACTGAATTTTAAATAAATCATCTTCCGATAAACTTGTACTATTAGAAAGGTGGGCTATAAATTCAGACACTTCATTGCTGAAATCACGGATACTGCTGATTGTAAAGTCAAACCAATTTTTTTTAGGATTTTCAATAATAATATTTATCTTATTGCCTATCAATTTTTTTAAAAAATCGCAGTTAAATTCATTTGATTTTGAGATATCAAGATAATAACTATGATTTTGTAAAAATCTGATTTTATCTGAAGCGTCAAAATTTTCGCCTATAACTATCAAAATAATATTCAAATTAAGATTTTTCAAATACAGTATTTTGTCAAATACATTTTCAATATTTTTATCAAGTATCAGAAGATTATAATTTAATAATTCCTGATAATCAAACTTAAAATCTTCAAAATTTTGATACACAAACTCAAAATCACATGATTTTCTACAGTTTTCTTCTATAAATTTGTTATAAAAGTCTATATCCTTATAAACAAATAAAACTTTATACATATAATTTTAAAAACTTTTAATAGGAAAATTTTTTAAAAACCCGACTACTTTTTTCTTTATACTTTTTAATTTAACCGTATTATCTGCATATTTAGCTGATTCATTAATAAATCCTGCTACAACAACCATATCTTTTTCTTTCATACCGCGTGAAGTGACTGCCGGAGTTCCGATTCTTATACCACTGGTTACAAAAGGATTTTGTTTATCATAAGGTATGGTATTTTTGTTAACTGTTATTCCAGCAATATCTAAAGCATGTTCAAATTGTTTCCCCGTTAAATTTTTAGTTGTAACATCAACTAAAATCAAATGAGTATCTGTTCCTCCTGAAATAATTTTAAAACCATAATCAATAAGGGAATCAGATAGTTTTTTTGCATTTTTACACAATTGAATTTGATATTGTTTGAACTGATTAGTTTTGGCAAATTTAAAAGCAACAGCTTTGGCTGCAATAATATGCATTAGAGGACCGCCTTGTAATCCCGGAAAAACTGTTTTATTCACTTTGGGTTCTATATCTTTTGATAGTCCTATTATAATTCCGCCACGAGGTCCTCTTAAAGTTTTATGTGTGGTCGAAGTAACAATATCTGCATATGTTAAAGGCGACGGATAGATTTTTGCTGCAACCATTCCTGCAAAATGAGCCATATCTACCATAAGATATGCTCCTATTTCATCGGCAATTTTTTTAAATTTTTTAAAGTCAATAATCCTGGAATAAGCTGTCGCTCCTGCTACTATAAGTTTAGGTTTATGTTTTAATGCTGTTTTCCGTAATTCTTCATAATCAATCAGTCCGGAATCTTTTGAAACTCCATAATGAATAGTTTTGAATAATTTACCGCTGAAATTAACAGGACTGCCGTGAGTTAAATGACCGCCTTCTGACAAAGACATTGCAAGTATTTTATCTCCTGAATTCAATAAAGACATATATGCCGCCATATTGGCTCCTGAGCCTGAATGAGGCTGAACATTTGCAAAATTGCATTCGAACAGACTTTTGCATCGTTCTATAGCTTCTGATTCAATTTTATCAACTATCTCGCAGCCTCCGTAATAACGTTTGCCCGGATAACCTTCGGCATATTTATTTGTCAACGCAGAACCTGCCGCTTCCATAACAGAACTTTCAACTATATTCTCAGAAGCAATAAGCTCAATCTGATTTTTCTGACGTTCTTCTTCTTTTTTTATTAAATTATAAATCTTAAAATCATTTTTTTTTAATTCAAACATAATTATTTCCCTAAAAATTAATTTTCGATTTCTTTTTTAAAACTTATTCCATTTCCTGTTGACTTTAAATTTAAAAAATCAAGGATAGTGGCTGATATGTCTCCAAATGAAGTTCTCGTTCCAAGATTAATATTAGCTTTTAATGTTTTTCCATAAACTATAAGAGGAACATATTCTCTTGTATGGTCAGTATGCAGGCTATGTGAAGGATCACATCCGTGATCTGCTGTGAACATTATAATTTCATCGTCTTCCAGTTTATTCAGCAATTCAGGAAGTCTTGAATCAAATTCTTCAAGTCCTGCAGCATATTCTTTAACATTTCTTCTATGTCCCCACAACATATCAAAATCCACAAGATTTGTAAAAATTATGCCTTTAAAATTTTCTTTCATATAATCAAGAGTTTTATCCACTCCATCCATATTTGAAACAGTATGTACTGCTTTTGTAATTCCCTGATTTGCAAAAATATCTTCTATTTTACCTACAGCTGCGACTTCCATCCCATTTTCTTTTATTATGTCAAGCATTGTTTTATCAAATGGCAATACTGAAAAATCGCGGCGGTTAGTGGTGCGTTTATAATTTCCAGATGTTCCCAAAAACGGCCGGGCAATTACCCTGCCTACCGCATGTTTTCCTATTAAAATTTTCTTTCTTGTAAATTCGCAGATTTCATATAATTTTTTTAATGGGACAATTTCCTCGTGAGCAGCAATCTGAAACACCGAATCAGCAGAAGTATAAACTATCAGGTTTCCTGTTTTACAATGTTCATCTCCCAATTTTTCAAGTATTTCTGTTCCTGAAGCAGGAGCGTTGCATAAAACTTTTTTGCCGGTATAGTCTTCAAAAGGTTTGATGATATCTTCAGGAAATCCGTTTGGATATGTTGGAAACGATGAAGAAATTTTCAACCCTGCCATTTCCCAGTGTCCTGTTGTTGTGTCTTTATTAACGGAAGCTTCCCTGCATTTTCCAAAACAGCCTTCAGCAATTTTTGCTTTTTCAACGCCTTTTATATCAATTATGTTTCCCAATCCGAGTTTTTGAAAATTCGGCATTTTTAATCCGCCTGTTTTTAAGGCGATATTTCCAAGTGTGTTTACTCCGGCATCATTATATTTGGCGGCATCTTCCATTGCTCCGCAACCAACGCTGTCCATAACAATTAATATAACTCGATTTATTTTATTTGACATTTTAAAAATCCTCCAAATAACATTTTTATAAAAACTTTATAACATTTTTATGTTTATAAAACCCCAAAGCTTTATTTTAAATTTTTATTGACTTCGTCATTCAACTGTTTTCCTGCTTGTGAAATCAAGGTTAAAATACCGTTATTATCTTTGCTCCCTGAAATTTTTATCTGATGCGTTCTTTTTTTATTATTAATATTAACTGTCAATATTAAATCTTTTTCAGAGGTTCTAAAAGAACCTGAAATAATTATACTGACATTATCAAATGTGTTGTCAGGTTTAAGTTCCGTGGATAATTCCCTCGGCATGATTTTAATTTTTTCATCTAAAGTTAATTCATACATCAATAATTCAGGGATTCCTGATTTCAGCCATTCTACGTCAGAAGCAAATTTTATATCCGATTCATTAATAAAATTCAAGATACAAATATCATATTTTTCATTGTATGAATTATCAATTTTATTTTTATCCGCTAATTTTTTTTCAGGTTCAGAAAGGTTAACTGAATTATTTTCATTAATATTTTTATTTTTTGAAGAATCGTTAATTTTTTTGGGTTCAGGTTTTGATTTTTTAATTGAAATATCAGATAAAACTTTTAATTTAAATGAATCTAAAGAAAAATCATTTCATAGAATATTAAATTTTGCAGATATTGTAATTAAATTTGCAAAAGGAGGTGTTCATTCAGAAGAT
>JAGOBX010000153.1 GCA_017999075.1 Candidatus Babelota bacterium
GTTTTTATTTTCTAATGCTGAAGCTGAAACTTTAAAATCAGAATGTTATTTCGGACCATATGCTGGATATCACTATTTTTTACACGGTTCGGATTATAAAGACAAACCTGAAATAGGCATTAATTTTGAAAAATATCTTGAAAAACCATGGAGTTATCAGCTTAGTTTAGGATATGTACCTGCGAAATCTAAAACTATTGGCGTTAAAAAAAATCTTTATATTTTAGGAATTGACGGAGTATATAATTTTGACGATTTTAAAATTTCAACTTTTTCATTTTCGCCTTATATTGCCGGCGGATTAAATCTTCATATAGGTTCTGCAGATGAAGTTTCAGGTCTTGACGGAGCTGCGGGACTGAAATATTTTTATAATGAAAAGATAATGATTAAATCAGAAGTTAAATATATGTATCTTTTCAAGCATAACAGAGACGATCTTCTTATTTCAACAGCGATTGGATTTGCTTTCGGTAAAAAAAAGAATGTGTCTGTATCGCAGGCGCCTCAATCAAAACCGTCCAAATTTGAAAATGGTAAATACGACGAATCAGGAAAACTTCAATCTGTAACTTTAAAAATTAATTTTGCTACTGATAAATCAGACGTATTGTCGGAATATTTTGCTGAAATAGAGCAGTTTGCAAATTTTATGAAAGAAAATCCAGGCATAAAAGCGGAAATTCAGGGACACACAGATAATGTGGGAAACACTGAATATAATTTGAAACTTTCTGAAGAAAGAGCTAATTCTGTAAGAAATATTTTTATTAATAATTATCAGATATCTTCAGACAGATTAACTGCTAAAGGTTATGGAGCAGAAAAACCTGTTGCTTCAAATGATACTGAAGAAGGTAGAAAACAAAACCGCAGAATAGAAGCTGCAATTTTGTCGAATTGAAAAAATATATATTATATTTATCAGTAATTTTTTTCTTTATTTTTTTAATAATTTTGCCGGTAGTTATTAAAAAAGTTCTCGTCAAAAAGTCTCCGGAAATTACAGGAAGAGAAATATCCATAAGTGATATTGACTTAAATTTATTTACCGGCAGTGTTGAAATATCAGGTTTTTCAATATACGAACCTGACAAAAAGAGTATATTTTTTTTATTTGAAAAACTTGAAATAAATATTTCTATGCTGCGTCTTTTAATAGGTAAACTGCATATAGAAAAAATTTATTTAAAAAAACCTGATATAAAAATTATTTACACAAAAAACAGATTCAATTTTTCCGATATTATCGAAAAATTTTCCAAAGACGATGATGATCCTGAAAAAGAACCAAATCTGAAAATTGCATTAACAAACGTTAAAATTGACAGTGGTTTTATAAATTTTCATGACGGGAATCATAATTCAAATATTGAATTATCCGGGATAGATTTTTTTCTGCCGTTTTTCTATGGAACCGGAGAACAATTTAAAATTGAATTGAAAAGCGTTATAAATAAACATTCAAGCATTGCAACCAGCAGTTCATTAATTATTGATTCAGGCAGTTATGAAGGGAATATTAAAATATCGGATTTTTCATGTGAATTAATAAAACCTTATATAACAGATTTTTTGAATATATCAGATATCAGCGGGAAAATAAATTCGATATTAAAATTAAAAGGGAATTTAAAAACTAAGAGTTTAATTATTTCCGCACAAAACAGGATTACTGATTTTTCAGTTGAATTAGTTTCAGAAACAGCGACTGCAGTTTCGTTTTCAGAACTTGGAGTTGATATAAATGAAATAAATCTTTCTGAAAAAATAATAGATATAAGTTCAATAAGGTTAAGGCAGCCTTCAATATTTTTTGGAATTTCAAGAGATAACCATACTTACTCAAAAATATTGAAAGAAAGGAATCTCCAAAGCAGTTCGGAAAAAATAAACAATGACACTTCATCTATTCAATCTGATACCGGCATATTTCAGTTTGCGCTTTCAGAATTTTCCGTTGAAGACGGAAAATTTATTTTTGAGAACCGCATTATGAAAAAACCTGCTGCTCATGCGATAGACAATATATCTTTCAAAGCTTCTAACATAACCAATATTTCTAAGATTTCAAATAATTTAAAGATAAATCGTGAAACCAGCAATATTCAGTTCAATTCCAGTTTTTCGCTGAATAATATAGGATTATTATTTTTAGATTTTAACTACAATCCTTCAAACGATGAATATTCCGGCAATCTTAATGTGGATAGCCTGACATTAAATGTATTTCAATCATATATAACTGAATATACCAATATTTCTGTAAACAGCGGAATGTTCTTTTTGAAATCAAAAATATCAGGGAGTTTGAAAAAAAATACTGCTGTATTATCAGGAACGCAAATGATTTCAGATCTTTCCTTATCAGAAACAATAAAAAAAAAAGAATTTTTATCAATTAAAAAATTATCTTTGACTTTGTCAAGTTTTGATTTTTTCAATAAAAATATTGATATTTCCTCAATTCAGATTAATTCGCCAAAATTGAATTTTGAATATTATGAAAATGGAACAAATTTCAGCGGATTAATTAAAAATGAAGATAATAATTATTCAGAACCTTATAAATCTAAATCAAGGGATATTAGTGAAGAAAAACCCATAAAATTGGTTTTAAAGAAATTCGACATTAAAAACGGTTCTGTTATTATTAGTGATAATACATTATCGCCTGCATTTATTGCAAAGATAGAAAAAACAGAGTTCAATATTAATGACATATTTTTTCCGTCAACAAATAAGAATTCGGAACTTTTAATTTCTGCGCTTATAAACCGAAATGGAAAACTTAAAATAAATTCTTTATTTAAAACTGATTTTTCAAATTTTAATTCAGATATTTTACTGGAAGAATTGAGTTTGACAGAGTTTACACCATATTCATTAAAATCTATAGCTTATCCTATAAAAACCGGGAAATTAAAAATTCAGTCAAAAATTTCCATAACAGGAAATAAGTTGATGTCGGAAAATATTTTTAATTTTTTAAATTTTGATATAGGAGAAAAGGACAGCAGATTTGAAGGAGCAGGATTACCCATTAAACTAGCGCTTGCAATTCTTCGTGATAACAAAAAAAACATAAAACTCGATATTCCTGTAGAAGGAAATCTTGACGATCCCGAATTTAAATTAAGCAGGGTTATATGGTACGCTGTAAAAAATATTTTGGTTAAAGCAGTATCAAGTCCTTTTAACATGTTAGCTAAACTTGCCGGAACTTCAGAAGACGAATTGAAAGAAATAAAATTTAATTATCTGCAGGTGAATCCTGAAGAAAATCAGATAAAACAAATGGAAAAAATAAAAAAAATTCTTGATGAACGTGAAAATTTAGTAATAGAATTTTTACAATTTACAGATGTTGAAGAAGAAAAAAACAGATTAGCTCTAAACTTGTGTAAAGAAAAATACTACAGATATAAGATGAATTATACTGATACAGGAATTTTAAATGAATCGGATAAAACTAATATTGCTGAAATTCAGGAAAATGATACTGATATTTTACAGTTTTTAATTACCGGAATTTTATCAAAACCAGAGGCTGAATCTGCACAGGTTCTCCAGACAAAATCATTTTTGAGGTTATGCATTGATTATATTGGAACTAATGAACTTGATAAAAAATTCAGGATGTTATCTGATTCGAGGATAGAGTCTTTTAAAAAGTATTTTTTGGAGCCTGACAGAAAATATGAGAAAAGAGTTTTTATCAGGAATGCCGATTCTGATGAAATAAGTTTAGAAAATAAATATCTTCATTTTAAAATTCAGCTTGGCGGAGAAAATAATAAATAATCGGGAAATTTCAGGGTAAATAATAGAATAAATTATAAGGAGATGCTCATTATGGATTTAATAAATTCAAAAGAAAAAAATCATAAATGGAAATTCAGAAAACTCGGAGGATTTGATCAGGTTTGCATAGAAACAGGCGAAGATATAAAAAACATTCCTTATCTTGACCAAAAATTATGGGTTGCTCTTAATTGTCCGGTAAAAGGAATAGAATTTGATAAAAAAACACTGGAATTACTGGATTCAGATAAAAATGGAAATATTCGCGCTCAGGAAATAATAACTGCATTAAACTGGGTTTGTAAAATATTAAAAGATCCTAATATTATTATAAACAACAGCGGTTCTATTCAATTATCCGAAATTGACCAAAATACAGAAGAAGGCAAAAATTTATATTTATCAGCCAAACAGATACTTGAAAATACAGGGAAAAATGAGTCGGAGACAATAACTATTGAAGACGCGTCGGATACAATTAAAATATTTGAAAAAACAAAATTTAACGGGGATGGCGTTATCACCATAGAAAGTTCAGATGATGAAGAAATAAAAAAAGTTATAGAAGAAATTATCTTATGCTGCGGAAGCGTAATTGATAAAAGCGGAAAACCAGGTATATGTTTTGAAATTCTGGAGCAATTTTATAATCAGGCTGAATCAATACTTAACTGGAATTCTGAATTTGAAAAAAAATCGGCTATACTGCCGCCTATGGAAAATTTACTGCATGAAATAGAATTATTCGGATCGTTGAAGGCAAAAATTGATGATTATTTTATACGATGCAATCTTATTGAATTTGATAAAAAATCGGAAGAAACAATTAATTCTGCTGAAAAGATATACGGAGAATTTGCATCAAAACAGCTTAATTACGATACTTTTGAAATTATGAATCTTCCGTTAGCCATTCCAAATGCTGATAAAACGTTAAAATTGAAATCAGGAATTAATCCTGTCTGGTCAGAGAAAGTGGAAGAGTTCTATGAAACAATTATTATACCTATTTTAGGTAAAATCAGCGAGCTGAATAATGAGCAATGGATTTCATTTAAATATAAGTTTTCAATGTTTGAAGAAATACTTATTGCAAAACCATCTTCAAAATTAAATGATCTCGGAATAACAAGGATACAGGAAATAATCAATTCAGGATATAAAGAAATAATAGAAACTTTAATTCAAAAAGATAAAGAATTGGAACCTCAATCGGAAGCTATTTCATCAGTTGATAAATTGCTGAGGTATTGCAGAGATTTATATCCTCTGTTGAATAATTATATATCTTTCGAACATTTTTACAATCCTGCCGTGAAAGGGATTTTTCAGACTGGAGTTCTATATATTGACGGAAGAAGCTGCGAGCTCTGTGTTTCTGTGGAAGATCCTGTTAAACATGCGCTGCTTGCAGGATTGAGCCGTGTTTATCTTTTATACTGCGACTGCATAAGAAACAACGGAGATTTTGAAAAAATTACTATTGCCGCGGCAGTCACAGCAGGAGATTCAGGACAATTGATGGTTGGAAGAAACGGAATATTTTATGATCGCAATGGAAATGACTGGAATGCGACTATAGTAAAGATTATTGAAAACCCCATAAGCATAAAACAGGCGTTTTGGTCACCATATAAAGCTGTGGCTAAAATGATAACAAGTCAGATTCAAAAATTTGCCGCTGCCCGCGCAAAATCTGCGGAAGATAAAATGGGCGCCAGTGTAATAGATACGCAGAAAAAAATGGAACAGCCTCAAGTTCAAAACGTTAGTGGAGCTCAGGCTGCTCCTGCAAAACAAGATGCGCCTCCTCCTGTTGATATGGGAAAATTTGTTGGAATATTTGCAGCTATCGGATTAGCGCTTGGAGCTTTGGGAACTGCAGTTGCTTCAATTGTAACCGGATTACTTTCACTTAAATGGTGGCAGATGCCTATAGCAGTTATAGGAGTGCTTCTCGCTATTTCAGGTCCGGCTATGATAATAGCGTGGTTTAAATTGCGTGAGAGAAATCTTGCGCCTATACTTGATGCAAACGGCTGGGCGATTAATTCAAGAGTCAAAATAAATATTCCGTTCGGTACATTATTAACCAAAACTGCTAAGTTACCTGAAGGTTCTGAAAGAAATTTATATGATCCGTTCGGAGTTAAAAAAAGCAAGGCGCCGTATTATTTTTTTATTTTGTGGATTATAGCGGTAATTATTTATTTAAAAATTAAAGGTATATTTTAATTTTATACTAATTTATATTTCTGTATAAAATTTGTTTTATCTGCATCATTATTTATTTTTTTGTTTATATCGGATAATAATTTATTATATTCGATAAAATAATTATGAGTTGACTCATCTGAAGTTGATAGCGATAATGGTAATAGATTGATATTGTCAATTATCAATCTTAGAACTTTTAATTTAAGTAAAGGAAAACCTGTTGTTTTTGCTGTTTTAAAAGCAATGTTAATGTTATTGGTTATTTCTTTTTTACTGCAGTTTAATGATATCATAACAGATGTTTTAATTATCAGGGCATTTATAAAATTATCCGTCATTCCGCATCTAATGCTTTCTTTTAAACTTTTTTTAATAATATTTAAAGCTTTATTTAAATCATTTTTTCGAAATAAAATTTCAGCAAAAACTATACCTGATTTAATTGTTGATTCTGTAAACTGTAAACGTTCTGACAATTCAATTGATTGCGTTATAAGCTCTTCTGATTTATTAATGTTTAAGTAATCAAGTTCCGATAAAGCCATACATCTTAATACATCGCTCATAAGATTTTCATCCTGAATTGATTTTATTGTGATATATGCTTTATTGTAATATTCTGCAGCGCCATGAAAATCTCCAAGTATTCTCCGAATATCTCCGAAACTTATATACGAATATCCCAACCCTCTTGCATCACCGGTTTCAATTCTTAAATTATATGCTTTTTGATGATAATCAAGAGCACAGCAGTATTCTGCGAGTTCTTTACAACAATATCCCAATCCGTCGTATGAATAAGCAAGACCTATTTTATCATTGATTTTTTGAGCAATGCTCAGTAATTCATTGAAACATTTTTCTGCTTCTGAATAATTGCATATTTTTGTATAACAGTTTCCTATGCTGAATAAGCCTCTGGATACCATAGAAATATCCCCCATTTTTCTTCTTAGTTCAATTGATTTTTTTCCAGTTTCAATTGCTTTATAATATTTTCCCAGATACCAGTAAACTACGGAAATGCTGTTTGAACATGATGCAATAAGTCGGTCGTCATTTATTTCCATAGCTTTTTTCAATGATTCTTTGCAATATTTAAGGGCTTTGCGCTGATTTCCTTTCCATCTGTAAACGCTGCCTATATGATTATTTGCAGATATAATTTTTTTTATATTTTTAATTTTTTTTGCGAGGATAAGCATCATTGAAAAATCTTCAATAGCTTTATCGTATTTTCCTATTAAACGCCAAGCCAATCCCCTCGCCTGATAAATTTCAATTAATTGAATTTTTATTTCTTTAGAAAAATTACGGTAATTTTTGCTATATAATTCAATTAGCTGCGAATAATAATCTATTGCCTGATTATTTGCGTATTTTTCAGATGCCTGTTTTGCCGATATATTTAAGTAATGAACGGCTTTTTTTATATTTCCTGCATTTTTAAAATGAAAAGCGATTATTTCATTTTGTTTTTCAGTATCATGATTTTCAATCCATTCTCCGATATAATTATGTATTTTAGTTTTTATCTTAAATGAAATTGAAGAAATAATAGCATCGCGCAGAAGATCATGATTGAATAAATAAGTATTTTTTTCTTTATTATTTCCAATAAAATGAAGAAAATTATTGTCGCAGAATTTTTTCATTGCAGAGAATAAATTAATTTTCAGTCTCATTTTTTTTGATATATACTCAATGACTTCAAACTTGAATTCTCTTCCTGCGATGGCTGCAAATGACAAGATTAATTTTTCATTTTCAAAAAATTTGTCGAATTGGCTTATAATA
>JAGOBX010000154.1 GCA_017999075.1 Candidatus Babelota bacterium
ACCTTATTCGGTAAATGCAGGTGTACCTGCGAAATTTATTAAATACAGGCATGAATAAAAAATAATATTTTTTGTATGAAAATATAAAAATTAAATTGTTCAGAATGGTATGGTATATAAAAAAATAATATGAAAAAAATTCTTATAATATTTCCTGATGAATGGGTTGCATATTCTCCCACAATATTGAATTTTATTGAATGTTTTAAAAAATGCGGAGAAACTTCTGTAATTGCATTTGACACTGAAAAATTCAGTAATAAGGATAAATTAAAAGAAATAGAGTATATTGATTTATCCGGCAGAATGTCCAGCATACTTAATAAATTGCATTTAAAAAAAATCGTTAAAATATTTTTGGTGGCTGGATGTATTATAAAATTGAAACTAAAACACAAATACGATTTGGCTGTAGGTGTTGATTCTATAGGATATTTTACCGCGAAATTATTTTTTAATAATCCTGTTTTTTTATCTTTGGAAATATGTAATGATTTATTTTTTAAAGTTTCAAAGGTTTTTGGAATAAAAAATATCGTTATTCAGACAGAAGAACGAAAAAAATTTTTATTTGGAGATAACGAAAATATTAAAAC
The DNA here is from genome assembly GCA_017999075.1 of Candidatus Babelota bacterium. Lineage (GTDB taxonomy): Bacteria > JAGOBX01 > JAGOBX01 > JAGOBX01 > JAGOBX01 > JAGOBX01. The sequence continues at coordinate 597 of JAGOBX010000154.1, forward strand.
TTTTTATTTTCAAAATTCTCCTATAATAGATGAGTCGGTTAAAATTCGTGATTTTTTAGGAAAAAGAAGAAATATAATTTATTTGGGTAATTTTATTCCTTCGCGGGGTACAGAATTCTGCGTTCAGGCCCTTTATAAACTTACTGATGACTATACATTGACATTTAAAGGAACAATTGAAAATAATTATAAAAATGAATTAATAGATAAATATAAAGATTTAATAGAATCGCGTAGACTTATGTTTGATGAAGAGTATTTGAATCAATCTGAACTTATTCAGTTTCTTTCGGAATATTACGTTGGTTTATGTGTATATGATTTATCGGTGATAAAAAAATCTGATTTTAATTATTTGTCGTGTCCTTCAGGAAAACTTTTTAATTATTATGCTGCTGGAATTCCTGTCATTGGCTCTGATATTATTGGATTAAACTCAGTGATTCATTATAAAACCGGTATTTTGCTGAAAAAATTATTACCAAATGATATAGCTGAAGCAATAAAAAAAATAGAATTAAATTATAAAATGTATTTTGAAAATTGCATTTATGCATCGCGTGTTTTCGATTTTAAAAAAAGTTTTGAAAAATTTGCCGCAGAGTTATTATTATGAATATATTTGTGGTTATACCTGTATATAACAGAAAAAATATTACTCTTAAATGTTTGACTGATTTGTCAAATCAAACATACAAAAATTTTAAAATAATATTGTTTGATGACGGATCTTCAGACGGAACCGCTGAAGAAGTAAAAAATAGATTCCCTGAAGTTATATTACTGAAAGGAACTGGAAATTATTGGTGGAGCCGTTCTGTAAATTATGGTATTGAATACGCTTTGAAACAAAAAGCAGAATATATTCTTTTACTGAATGACGACGTCAGATTACCGGAAAATTTTATTTCAAGTTTTGTTGAAGTTTCAAATAAAAATTCTAATGCATTGCTGAGCGCTGCTAATTTTGATGTTTCGACAAATAAAATTTTGTTTGCAGGAGAAAAACGGGACTGGGTTAAAGCTTCGATAATAAAAAATACTGATTTGTATACCGAACAGGAGTTGAATGCTAAAATTATTATAGAATCAGATTATCTTCCTGGACGAGGATTATGGGTTCCTGTTTCCGTATTTAATAAAATAGGATTGTTTGATAGTGATAATTTTCCCCAATCTGCAGCTGATTATGATTTTACAATAAGGGCTAAAAAAGCAGGTTTTCCTTTGTTCTGCTGCATTAGTGCGAGAGTATATTCTGACAGAACTGATCTTGGCGCGGCTAAATTCCCTCCCGTAAAGTTAAAAAATATAATTTCATATATAACAAGCATAAGATCTGCCGGCTGTTTGAAGATTAGATGGAAATTTGCAATTAAAAATTGTCCCAAATATCTGCTGCCGAGTTATTTGGTTATTGACACATCGCGTATAATAATAGGTTTTATACTTAAATATTTTAGATTGAAAATTTTTTTTCGATAAGATATAGTGTAATAATAATACTGATAATTTTATAATTATAATGAAATTCTGTTGTGCGAAAAATAATTTTTTACAGTAAAATTTTTTATGAGAAAATTTTCTTTATCATTTTTTTTAATATATCTTGCAATACTGCCTCTGATAGATCAGTTGAATTATAAAATATACGGTAAAATAGGTGTTGACAATGTGCTGTTATTTTTATTATTTTGGATGTCTTTACTTTCTTTGATTCTTGACAGGGATTCGGTATTTTTAAAAAAAAATATTTTTTATGATAAATTTAAAAATATATCTTTTTTCTTTTACGCATTGATATCTTTATACGGACTTGCTTTTTTTTTCCCTACTTATTCTTCTCTGCTGTTCGGAAAAAATTTATCGCCGTATCAGCTTACCATGGGATTGCGTTTTGTTCAGATGATATTTGTTCTTATAATGCTGAATATTCTCATTGAAGATTTTTCTGATTTGAAATATTGTGTTATAGCCTATTTTACAGGTGCTGCAATTGCAGCGCTTTTCGGGATAGGTCAGGCGTTTCGTATAAAGTGGTTTTGGGATATAGCTAATGACTATTATTTAATAGGCAAAGCTCATTTGTCTGTTTATAGATTGAAAATTAAAATTTGTTCATTTTGGCCTGAAAGCGGTAATACTTTCGGGTCATTTATGACTATGAGTATTTTACTTTTGTTCGGTTCTGGAAGAATATTTTTGCGGAAAAAGATTCTTTTAGCTTTTTTTTTTCTGATAGGATTACTGATTTCTTTGTCGTTCACATCAATAATTTCTCTTATAGCAGCTTCTTTAATTTTATGGACAGTATCTTCAATAAGCGAATTTTCAAAAAAATATTCATTGGCTATAGTAAATTCTTCTTTTTTAATTCTAATTCTTATTATAGGGCTTTCAATATTGTTTTCTGACCGTATTGAAAAAAGGACTAATTCTTATATGAGATACAGCGTTGACAATCCTTTTCTTATAAGAGGATTAGACAGAAGAACTTTATCCTGGCGCGGATTCTGGAATAATATTAATACAAGAAATGTATTGGAAACAGTTATAGGCAAAGGCTATGCTTTTTCAAGCACTGCGGATAATTATTATATAGAATTGCTTGCCGCAGGCGGATTTTTATCTTTGCTGTTATTTATCGTGATTTTACTGGTTTTTTTATTTTCAAGTTACAATTATTGTCTTGCATTTCAGAAATCAGGTTCAGAATTATATTTTATATTCAGGGTTATTCTCGGATGCGGTGTGGCTATATCTGTTATGATGTTTACAGGCAGTTATTTTTCGTATTTGCCTACAGTAATGCCGCTTTTAATGCTGTCAGTCGGAGTGAAAAAATGCAGGTATTAATTTAAACTTAAAAACAATATTATTAAAAATATATGATTAATATTTTACATTTTACTTATGATTATCCTTCGGCAGTTACTCCTGATAAAACTCCTGCAGTCTTAAATCTTATCAAATCTGTAGAAAATTCCTGCGGACATTTTGTTGTTAATCTTAACAGAGTAAATTCTTTTAATAAAGAATCTTTTTTTTTCAATAATAATCTCGCAGTGATAAACACGTTCGGTCTTCCCAAAGGAATGTTTTTCAGGTTCACTTTACACAGGGCATTAAAAAATATTAACACTTTAAAAAAAACTTATGATATTGATTTCAACAAATTTAATCTTATACATTCTCATAAACTTTGTTTTGAAGGACCAATAGCGTATAACTATTCTTTAAAACATAACATTCCTTTCATAATATCCGTCAGGACGTTTGATTTTCCCGTATTAAAATACAGGATTGATTTAAGGTCTTTTTACAAAAAAATATTATTGGCTGCAAAACAAATTATATTTATTTCGCCTTGGATGGAAAATTTTTTAGCAGATATAATAGGTACAAGTTTTTATAATTCGTATTTGAAAAATAAAACCTTTTGTTTGGGTTCTATCATTAATTTAAATTATTCGGATAAATTAACAATTGCTTTTGATAAAAAACAAAGTGTTTTCAAATTTGTTACCGTGATGAAAATATCAGAGTTGTATATTAAAGTTAAAAATATCAGGCGTGTATTAGAATCGTTATCAAAACTTGAAATACCGTTTATGTTTGATATAATTGGAACGGGAGATTCCGGATCAGTAAAGAAATTGAATAAGATGATTGAAAAATACCGATTAAACGGAAAAGTAAGGCTGACAGGGTATGTGGAGAATAGATATATTGCTGATTATCTTAAACAGTATGACGCTTATATTATGCCAAGTTATCCTGAAACACTGGGTATGGCATTTATCGAAGCTTTGAATGCAGGAGTTCCTGTTATATATTCTCAGAACGCGGGTATTGACGGTTTTTTTGATGATTCGATTGGAATAAAAGTCAATCCGTTTGATATAAATTCTATTTATCAAGGCATAAAAAAAATTATTGACTTGAATTCTGTTTATAAAAGTAATATAAAGTCTTTAATAGAGTGCGGCGGGCTTGACAGATTTAAATCCGAATATGTGGGGAAGAATTATTTTTATATTATAAATAAAGCTGTCGAATAATAAGTTATGAGTTGTATAATTTGCAATAATAATGAATATTCAGTTTTATTCTCTGCAGGAAAAGCACAGGATGAACCGATTTTAAAGTGCAATTCCTGCGGTCTTATGTTTTTGGATAATAAAAAAGATTACAGCGACCTGCAGAAATTAAAAAATAATCCTGAAAATTCAGGGATTAGTATTCAATATGCTGAAAAACAAGTTTTACAAATATCTGATTACAAAGATATTTGTGATTTTATTTTAAAAAATAAAGGCAAAAATGCAAAAGTTCTGGAAATAGGTTCGAATACTGGAGCATTTTTGAATTTTTTGAAAAACCAGGGGTTTGATGCAAAAGGAATTGAACCGAATAAATTTGCATATGAATACGCAAAAAAAAATTTTGGGATAGATTTGATTAATGATGATTTGATTTCTGCAAATTTCAAATCTTCTGAATTTGACGCAGTTGTAATGCTTCACGTTATTGAGCATCTTAAAAATCCGTGTTTAGAACTTTCAGAAATTAAACGTGTTTTGAAACCAGGAGGATTATTGGTTATTGAAACTCCTTCATTCGATTCTTTAATATTCAAATTTCTTAAACACAGGGAACGAAGTATTAGATGCAGAGGCCATCTTTTTTTCTTTACTTATGACACGTTGAAGCGTTTGTTGAAAAAAAACGGGTTTGATGTTCTTGATTTGAAATATGTAGGAAGAACTTTGACCGTTGAAAGATTGATTCATAATATAGGAATAATAATGAGCAGTGTAAAAATCAAACAAATTTTAATGAGTATTTGCAGAATCCTGAAGTTATCAGGATTGAAAATTAAGATTAATATTAAAGATATGCAGAGAATATATGCGGAAAATAATAAAAGGGATTAATTTTTTCAGAAATTATTTTATTAATCATTATGCCGTAAAATTCGGGTTATATCTGCCGAAACCTGTACAGGTATATTGGAACATAACAGACAGCTGTAATTTTAAATGCGTAATGTGCAGCCGCTGGTCTAAAAAAATTAATAGAGAAGAAGAGGTTTCTGTTGAACTGATAAAAAACGTGATAGATGATTTGGCTGAATGGGGAGTATATAAATTCGGTATTACAGGTGGAGAACCTTTTACCAGAAAAAAAAATGTTTTTGATGCTGCCTCTTACGCATCGTCAAAAGGATTATGGACTCATATAGGAACAAATGCATTTCTTCTTGAAGATTCGGATTTAGAAAAATTGCAAAAAATAGGAATAGGACATTTATCTGTTTCTATTGACGGCACTGAAAAAATTCACGATGCAATTAGATGTCAAAATGGTTCTTTTAAAAAAATTTTAAATGTTTTAAAGTGGGCAGATAAATTTAAAATTCAAATCAAAATCAATACGGTTCTTACTGCTAAAAATTTAGACTCTATATTTGAAACTGTTGAATTGGCACTGACTTATAAATTTCCTGTTTTTATTCAGCCGTATAATCCTTATGACTCTAACTTGCTTACAGGACACACTCAAAAAAGTATTTCTGAAATTAATGATAACTGGATAACCGAAAATCAGAACACGATTCTTGATGATATGCTATATAAAATAATTGCAATGAAAAAAAAATACCCTCAATTTATTTTGAATGATGCCGAACATCTTAAAAATATGTGTTCATATTTTAAAAATCCTGTTTCTGTTTATTCTAAATGCGAAACAGGATATAAAAATTTACAGATAACTCCGTATGGAGATATAATAGCATGCTGGAATTTTAATAAATCAATAGGAAATATTAAAACTGATAAAATCCAAAATATCTGGTATTCGGAAAAATTCAATAAAACCCGCAAAATTATGGATGAATGCAAGATTCTGTGTATTTCAGGATGCAGGTTTTATCCAAGTCCTCTGAAATTGCTTAATCCGAATAATATAAAAATTTTTCTTAATCGCGGAAAAAAATAGAATTATAAAAATATAATCGTTTTTTTGTTTTTTAGAAGTTTTAACATATGAAATTGAAATTGTATGTTTTTTAAAAAAATTTAATAAGCAATTCTGATTAAAATTAAAAATTGAAATGGAGGATGTTATGAAAATGAAAAAAATAATGATAATCGTTTTTTTTGTTTTTTTTAATAATCTGTTTCTTATACATTTTTTATTAGGTTCAGAGTTATCGGATTATATCTCGTTAAACGGCGAAGCGCGTTCTTATTTTTTCAGCGGTAATTATTCTGGAAAAACTTTAACCCGTCAGGATTTTTCGATTGGCGGAAAATTATCAATGGAAATAAAAAATAAAGCAAATAATATAAATTTAGGATTAACAGGCTATACTTCTCAGGGGCTTGGATTAAATTCTGATAATAAAGCGGTTTATGGATTATTAGGAAAAAATACTGATAATACTCATAAAAATTATACGGTTTTAGGCGAAATATATCTCCTGATGAAGTATAAAAAATATTCGTTTAAAATCGGAAGGCAGGAAATTAACACGCCTTGGCTTAATATACATGATTCTCGTATGACTCCTTATACTTACGAGGCTGTTTATGGAGCTTATACATCAGAAAAAAATATTTTTATTTTATCTTACGTTGATAAAATAAAAAATAAAAATGAAACTGATTTTATTTCTTTTCCTAAAAGACTTGGTTTGACTGAAGAACACAAACCTTTTTACATTGCCGGCATAAAAAACTCTAATTATTTAAAAACCGAGTTATGGTATTATATGTTGGAGGATGTTTGGTCAGATTATTACTGCAGTTTTCAGAAATCGCTGAAATATGCCGATAAAATAAATTCTTTTCACGAAATACGCTATTTAAGAAGACTTGATGAAGGAGATAGAATTTATGGAAGAATTAATACATATATGTTTGGAATAATCAACACATTTAAATATTTGGATCATTCGTTTGGAATTACTTATTCTTCAATCGGCAACAATAATCTTGATAGGTTGTGGGGACATAGCGCCGCTATTTCTGTACAAATTGAATCAGTAGACGATGCGAAAGAAACCGGATGGCAATTTTCTTATGGGTATGATATGAAAAATTTCACAAACTTGAATTTGAATTTCAAAAGTCTTTACGCTTTTTTTGACAGGCCAGATTCATTAGGAAATGATAAAGAAGAATTTAATTTAGAAATTAATTACAA
>JAGOBX010000155.1 GCA_017999075.1 Candidatus Babelota bacterium
ATTTAAAATATATATTTAAAATTCAATAAAATTAACCAAAAAATAATTTTAATACAGTTTATGTTTCAGAAAAAATTTATTTTTTTTGTGGTTTTAATGTTTAGTTTGATATGCTGCAGAACCGGTAAAAAATATGCTGCAATTAAAACATATAATTATTCAGCTTTGAAAATGACTGCTAAAAAAACATATAAAGCGAAAACCGAATCTTTTCCTGAAAACCTTAATAATTCAGGAAATAAACCGTTTTTTGCTGAAATATCAGGAGCAGTATCAGGCGGTGAATATATATATTTAGTAAACGACAAACCCATACAAGACAAATCACCAATATTCAAAATTCATTTTGACAAACAAAACAGCAAATTTCATCAAGACATCACTTATCTTACTTCTCCAATTATAAGTTCATCAGAAAAATTTGAAGATATAACGATCACTCCTGACGGGAAATATATTATTGCTTCTACAGCTTTTGACAGAGTTATGCCTGGAACAAACAAATTGGACAATTATAACAAACTTATAACCTGGAGTACTGATAATGAAGACAGCGTGACAGTAATAAACCATACTTATAACGATGGAATTATAAGTTCTGTTTCATTAAGAGAAAATATAAAAAAATGTCTTGCGGACACTGATTTCCCTGAAGGTCCTGAATATTTTAAAATTGAAGGATTAACTGCATTGCCTAACAATAAAATATTGCTTGGCATACGCGAATATGGAAAAAAACACGATGATTTTAATTACACAATAAAAATAATATGTTCTGAATATTTTATTGAAAAAAATAAACTCAATATTAAGAACGATTGGAAATTAATATATAATTTTGATACGGCAAAAATGAAAGAACTTAATTATAAACAATTAGGACTTTCAGGCTTAACATTTGACCCTGTCAACAATATTCTGTATATTCTCACAAGTTACGAAGACAGCATATCAGGATTTGACGGATATTTATGGTATATTACATTAGAAGATTTTTTCAATTCCAAACAATTATCTGCTGTTTATGATGAAACAGGAAACGAATTTTTATCTTTTAATCCTCATAAACCTGAAGGCGCTGCATTGATTGACGCTGAAACGCTGCTTATAGTTTATGATGACGACAGAATGTTAACTATGACTTCAAAAAAAGACAACAGTATAGAATACAAACGTAAACCAAACGAATTTTGGTATGAAATAATAAAAATAAAACGTAAATAAAATCAAAATTTACAATGAAAAAAAAGAACAGTTTTATCAAAACAACAATATATTTTTTTATATATGTTTTAACTCCGTTTTTTTCCGGATCAGTCTCAGCATATACTCTTTCACCCGATAATTACGGTTCTATCTCAGACACATCAGTTTCTTCATTTTATAAAACAGATTATTCTCAAACAGGGTATTTTGCTTCTGACACGTCTTCAAATGCTTCTTATTTACTTTATCCCGGATATATTCCATATCTTGATGCAGGATTCGGTCCCGCGCAATTTATCATCTCGGGAAAAAACACTTTCCTAACAAACAGAAACAGCCTTGCTCCTGATACAGCTGTATTTATTGTATATGATTTCGACAGCAGTCCGGTACGTTATATATCTCTATTGTTCAATATAATTGACAGACCTTTAAACTCTTCAGGAGACACATTTTCATATACTGAAACAAATGACAGCGGAGAGGCTTATCTTCATTTCACTTCAGGAGACAAGACAGGCGCATACATTTTAAAATCATCATATCATGATATGGGGACTAAATACATATCCTATAATACTGATGAATCGGAATTACCCGCCAAACAATAGCGAATGATAGGTCTCAATAAAATTCCAGCAAGCACTAATATAAGTTCGGCATTTTCAAATTTGATCCCTGAATATATATATCACTGGAATCCTGAATCCGAAGATCATGAATTCCATCAAAAGTATCAGTCTGTTAAAAATGTAAATCCCGGAGAAGGATATTTTGTAATTTTTCCGGAACAAACGGTTTTATCTATTAATGGTCAGTATATATCGGATACATACACAATCAATCTAAAAAAAGGATGGAACCAGATTGCAAATCCTTATTATTTTGTATCAGACTGGAACAGCGCGCGCATAATAACTTCTTCCGGCGCAGTTTTAACTGCTACACAAGCTGAATCCGAAGGTTATATTTATAATAAAATTTTCTGGTACAAAGACAGCGATTATTATTGGGGCCCAAATGAACTGATTCCTATGCCGCAACTATATGTATGGACAGGTTTCTGGATTGAAGCTTTAAAAGAATGTTCGCTACAGATAGCTCCTATTTTTTCTTATGCTGAAAACAATATAGTAAACCTTGCGCCTAAAAGGACTGAAGCTTCAGAAAACTGGGCGATTTGCGTTTCAGCAAACGGAAATTTTTCATCAGACAAAATTAATTATTTCGGAGTAAACGAATCTGCTCAAAACCAGTTTGACATATTTGACGTAAAAAAAGCTCCGGCATTAAGCGAACTTATGAACGTATCATTCAGCGAAAATTTAAAACTATGCCGCGATATAAGACTGGCTCCAATAGAAACATTGATTGAATGGCAATTAAATTTAAATTCCGGACAAAATACTCAAACCTCATTAGAATTCAACGGACTTCAATCTGTTCCTTCTAAATATGTTGTGTATTTAGTTGATAAATCAGATAACAAAGTTTACAATTTAAGGGAAACTCCATCAATACCGGTAACATCTGCAAACACTGTAAAAAAATACCGTATTCTTGCAGGTTACCCTGAATATGTAAATGCCGCGTTAGCTCCGTCATTATCAAAAAATTTAACATTTGTTCATCCAAATCCAGGTCCTGATGAAAATGGACTAATAAGATTTAATTATAATCTATCTAATGCAGGAACAGGAAATTTAACATTAAAAGTTTTTGATCTTGCAGGCGTAAAAGTTTTAGAACGTCAGCTCAATACTTCTCAAACGTTTTATAATTGGGATTGTAAAAATGAAAAAGGCAAGCTTGTTCATACTGGAGTTTACATTTATATTCTTGAATATAACGGTTCCGGAGAAAATATAAGGTTAACAGATAAATTCGGAATAACAAGATAAATTAAAAAAAATTAAATATTATTCATATTAAATTTTAATGATGAAAAAAATAATTTTAATAATTTCAATAATTTTAACAATCAGCGCATCAGGCAACACTTCAGGAAATGGCGGTTCATACGGAGCAGTATATAAAAACCGGGGAACTGCGGGATATTTTTCAACAGGCAAAGCCATTGCAGAAAATGGAGCAGATTATATTTTTTACAATCCTGCAGGGTTAATCGAACCTGAAAAATCAGAAATCACTATGACAGGAGCAAAATTATTTAATGAAATAGACGGGTTCAAACAAATACAAGCAGGCGGCATTTACAAATACGATAAAGGAAAAACAAAATACAGTTTTGGCATAGATTATTCATCTTTTAACATTAACGGAATTCGCGAAGCTACAGGTTCAACTTCAAATTCAGGTATTCTTACAGGAAATATGTACGACGCATCATTCAGCTCAATTACTCTTGCAGGCGCACAAAAAATAAATGATAAATTCAATGCTGGAATGTCATTAATTTTTTACAATCAGGAAATATACAACCGTTCTTACAAAAACACTGTAATCAACGCAGGCGGGCAATATAACACTAAAAATTTATCTTTTAATTTAGTTATAAACAACATTTATTCAACCTCTGCCAATCCTTTCCGTGAAAAAGAAAAAATGCCTATGATTATGGAATTGGGAATTTCCTATAAATTATTTGACAACATTAAAATCGGATTGGTTTTTGATAAAGAAAAAGACAGAAACATTGAATTCAGAGCAGGAATGAATTATAAATTTTTCGAATCATTAAGATTTAATATTGGTTATATCAAAGAATCCAATCAACCCACAGCCGGATTTAATCTTTTAGTAAAAAATATAAAATTGGATTATGCATTCATGAAACACGAAGAACTAAATATTACACACAAATTATCTATAACATTAAAAATATAATTATATAAAGGGGTTTTTTATGAAAAGAAAATTATCTATAACTATACTGAGTGTATGTTTAATTATTTCATTTTTTACAACATTCAAATATTTTTTCAATGTAAAAGATTTTTATAAAAAAACTGATGCTTCAATTTATTCTGCAGCCCAGGAAATAACAAAAAATGGAGGCATTAAATTACAGGAACATTTTAATCAAATAAAACAAACCCTTAGAGCAGCATCAGAAAAAATCGACATATCAGACAATACAAAAACATTTGAAATTCTAAAAAAAGATATTGAATCATCAAAAAATTTAAGCGCTATCGGATTTGCCGAAATTGCCAAAAACAAAAAAGTAACCAAAGCATTTATCATAAATAAAAAGAATACCGGAGAATTTATCGAGCTTAATGCAAATTCAAATGAATATTCATGGTTTTATGCTGGAGCAGAACAAGACGAATATATTTCAAAACCGTATTTTGACAAAAAAATAAGAGCATTGGTTGTAGCATCTTCAGTAATAAAACAGAACAATCAAAAAACTTCCGATAATTCAAAAATAATATTATTTGCATTGATATCAAACAACGATATGAATGAAATAATTCAAAACCTTGATTTCGGAAGCCGCGGTTATGGGTTTATTACAGATTATAACGGTTCAATTTTTCTTCATCCGCGCAAAACTTTTCAATTCAGAAATTTCATTGATATTATAAAAGACAAATATACAGCAGAAAATTTACGCAAAGTTGAATCCGTATATTCTCAAAAAACTTCTACTGTAATTGACGAAAAAGATTTCAATTCATTCAGCAGAAAAATTATTGTTTTAGAACCTATTGCAGATATTCAGTTTTTCATAGGGGCAATACTTAACAAAGTAGAACTCGGTTTTCCGTTTTTAAATGCAAAATTGCTTTTATTAAAATTATCTTTGTCTGCAGGTTTGTTGGTATTTTTTGCATGCATGCTAATTGTTTCTTTAAAATTCAATAGTAATTCAATGCCTAAAATATTCAAATACTGTTCGTTTGTCAGTTCTATTGCATTTATAGTAATTATCGGATATGTATGGTATCTTCAGCGGTTTTATGGTTTACCTGCGCCTGAAGCGGATAAAGGATATGTTTCTGACAAAGCATCTCTGATAAAATTTATAGATGAAGAAAAAAAAATAATTGAGATAAATAAAATGGAAGAATATTCATACATTCCTGCCGGAATACTTGTGCAATCAATAAAAATATTAGGGGTAAATGAAGCTCAGGTTTCAGGAGTTATATGGCAAAAAATACCTCAAGAATTTATAGGTAAAATAACTGAAGGGATAAATTTTCCTGAAGCATCAACAATACGCACAGAAGAAATCTACAGAGTAACAGATGACTACAAAAACCTTATAGTAGGATGGTCTTTCACAACAATTCTTCGTCAGCAGTTTGATAATAAGCTCTACCCATTTGAACAACTCGACTTAAAAATACAGATGCGCCAGAAAAATGTGCTTGACAGAATTCAACTAATTCCTGATCTTAAATCATACGATGAATATTCAAGTTTTTCAAATTCTTTTGTAAGCAAAGATTTAACTATTCCTGAATGGCTTGCCAAACAAACTTATTTTACAGTCAAAAAAAATGAATATATGACCACATTCGGTCATTTCAACAGCGATATAAAAAGCAATATCCGCGATTTAACATTAAATATAACATTGCAGCGCGATTTTCTTGCCAACTTTTTTTCCACATTTTTACCGTTTATAGTGCTTCTTCTTCTTGCTTTCATCGGACTTCTATTCAGCAGCGGAATAGAGGAAAAATCAAAAATATATTCTTTCAAAGCATCAAATATGCAGGGAATTGCTTCAGGATTTCTGTTGTTTTTGGTTTTTTCAATCGCAAGTATCAGAAAACAGGCAATTTCAAACAGTCTGCTTTATATTGAATATCTTTATTTTTTCACTTTTATAATATTACTTTTATTAGTATTGACAGCAGTTCATATTTACGCGCAAAAAAAATCAATTTTGGGATATAAAGACGGTTTATTTGTAAAACTATTATACTGGCCTGTAATACTTGGTTTTATTTTAATTATAACATATTTAAATTTTATATGAAAACCTTGAATTTAAAAATAATGGCTGGCAATATGAAAAAAAATATTAATATTTTTTCAATATTATTTTTTTGCATTTCAATTATTTTAATAAATGTTATTGATTCTTATGCTGAAGTAAAAACCGCAGTTATAACCAATTTTTCTTCTCAGGAAATAGATAAAGAATGGTTTGAAATAAATGTAGATGCAGCATACTGCCTGAAAAATTCGGTTCTCATAGCAGAGGTTACGAATAAGATAACAGGAAAAACCGAAAAGATAAAAATACCGCGTATATTCTACGATTATGAAACTCTTGACGCTTCTTTTATAGGTTCTCTTAATTATAACAAATCAGATGTAAATATTGTTTTAAAACTGCTTAATTATGAAGATGAGACAATTATTAAAACTGAAGAAAATAAAACTATATCTGAAATACTTGAACGTAAAACTCAGGAAGAACAAAGAAATTCAGATAACGAAAAATTTCAGGAAGAATCTTTATATTTTGACAAGCAGCGTCAAAAAAACAGTCAAAATCAATCTCAATCAGCTGAAGAAACAGCAGTAGTAGTAATTATATTACTGCCTATGCTTCTTGAACAAATAAACAGCATGAATTCCGAAGGAGACGAAAATTGATAATTTATATAACACGTGATTTACGGTTAAATAAATATTATAAGTTTAATTTCGAAAAATTAAAAAAGGCAAATGAAATGTTAACCCTTAAAAAGTATATTATAACAATTTTTTTATTTTTTATTATACTGCTTTTCATCCCTTTATTTATTACAGCAGCAGAAAATATCGGTAAAATAGAAAAAATTCAGGGACAGACAGAAATAAGTTACGTTGAAGGAATATGGCTGCCTTGTTCTGAAAACGCTGAAATAAATTTAAACACGTCTATACGGACAAACCAGAATTCATCGGTTTCCATTATATTCAGCAACGGCAAAACTGTAAAATTAAACGCATCGACTATTTTAAAAGTTACTGATATAATAAAATCAGAATATTTAATCCCTGAAATAACATCTCAATCTTTTACTGTCGAGGGTGACGAATCAGAAAAAAAAGTTACATATTCTGTTAAAATAAAAAATATAAAACAAAACAGAACAACTGTTACAGTTATGATTTATAATGAATTTGACGTATTATACGGCGAACATAAGATGTCCGCCGGAACAATTGACGAAAAAAATTACACAGCCGAATATTATGCATCTGTGACGATAAACGAAACAGGAAAATATTCACAAAGGTATAAAATTATATGCGCAGAATAATCTATATCATTTTTATATTTTTATATTTTTATTTTAATGTAAATGCTGTATGCGAAGACACGTTAAAATTATTTGAAAATTATTTCAACAATACAGGAACCGACTCTCCAGCTTATAATTTCTCGGTTATTTTCGCTAATATGGAAAAAATTAATACACGCAGTTCGTTAGAGAAAAAAATCGAAGAAATAGTTTTCATATTAATAGAACAAGAACCTGAACTTGATTTATTTTATTTAGGAATTCCAATTAATTATGAAGAAAATTCATTAAATAAAACTTTAAATCTTGCTTATAAAAATAAAAATATAACTATAAATGTTAAATATGAACTTATTAAGACTTACCGTTTTAATGACAA
>JAGOBX010000156.1 GCA_017999075.1 Candidatus Babelota bacterium
GTATAAACCTAGCCGCTAGGCATATTAAAATATCCGCTGCTGTTTATAAACTTCCTGTTTTTAACAGAAAATTTTAAATCAGTATTATTTCCTGTAATATGCACAGAATCAGCGCCTTTTAAACGTTTAATAACTTTTTCCTGATATTCCCAAACTTTTTTCCATTCCCTAACAGGATTGGAACAATTAATTTTAACTGCATCAACAACGAAATCTTCAAAATCCGAAAGAGACATTTCAGCATCCTGCGCGTATGCTTCAGTCGGATAAAGAGCTAAAACCCATCTGTTTTTTTTTAAGACAATTTCACTTATCGGTTTTCTCGTTTTCCTGAAAAGAGCTTGTTTTGCCGGATCAACAGCACTTAAACTTTTAGTATTGACAGAACATGAAATATTTATTAAAGCATCAATATTTTTAGCTTCAAATAAAGTTATCTCAGGCAAATATGTCAGATGTGAATCCTGACAATATGCGTAAAATATATCCTGCTGATTGTTAAGAGAAATATGCGGAAACGGATGAGCACCGCGTTTTAGCAATTCTATATACAATTGTTCTATTAAAGGAGATGATTCTATGTTCCCGTATATTCCGACTTTATCTCCTTTTTTAATCTCAAGAGAAAAATCTATTAAAAGATTTGCGTATGAATTTAATTTTTTTTTATCTAACATTCCATCATTCTCCCTAAACAAAAATTTTTAAATAATTCCAATATATTACAATAATTTTTTTTAATAAAATGCAAATAACACCCTTACAATTTTTACAAATCATACATTTTACGCAATCATTTTTTTTTGTCAATAATTTTCTTGACAAATTTTTATTATTAAATATTTTAATTATAAAATTAAGCTCGCATAGCTCAGCCGGTAGAGCACCACCATGGTAAGGTGGGGGTCGCCAGTTCAATTCTGGCTGCGAGCTCCAAAATCTTAATTAATCAACAATGAATTCAAGAAAATTTCCATCTGGTATATTCCATTATATTTGTAAAAAATATAAGATTGATGAAAAAATAATAAAAGTTTTTTTCTTTAATTAATATGACAAATTTACCTGAAATTGATTTGGTTTTTCTTAAAAAAATGATTATTGAAAAAAATGAAAATTTAACAGAATTCGAATTGATAAAAAATTGTTTCCATGAAGATTATATGGAACAAAAAATCTTTTCAAATAATTATTCCCTATACAAATACCATTTCAGTTTATTCCATCATCTTTTCAAACTCCAAAAAATATTTAATGAGGAAGGGTTTTATTATTTATTCATTTCGCCTTTAAAAATTAAAATTTTCGACAAAAATTATAAAAACTGCATATATTATTTTGATAACGAAAATATTTTTTGCGGAAACCAAGTTTTAAATAACGGATATTACTGCCAAAACCATCAAAAATCTAATTTTGAAATTGAATCTGTTTCTCTCAGAGAATTTTATATCAATCTTGATAATTACAATGTAATTACAGAAGAAATCCTTGAAAAATTAATATCAGGATTCTGGAAATACAACAGATATAAATCCGATCTTCGAAAATATTTCAGCGCACTTGACCTTCCTGTATCAGCCACCAAAACAGATATTAAAAAAAAATTTAAAAAACTGGCGGTAAAACATCATCCTGATAAACAAGGAGGCTGTCCGGAAAAATTTTCTGAAATTAATTGCGCATACAATATTCTAATGATGTGCCTCTAATCTAAAATTTTATTTAAAAAAATCCTTATGCTTTTTTACAAAATTTTCAGGCGTTTCTTTTTTATTAAAAATATTTATCAAATTATCCTGAGATAATACTGACCATAGTTTATCAATTTCGCTTGATGACGGCATACTTGCTCCTTTTTTCAACTGATTGTAAAAGGCAAATATCATCCAATCTTTTTTCTTATCGAATTTGTTATAGATTGAATTACATGCCGGTAGTTTCCCGAGTTTTCTGGCAAATTCAATTTGTATGTCATGAGATGTCATAATATTCAAAAATTCCTTTAGTTCTACGGTTATCTTAGATTGAGATGATACGCAATAAATCTGAGTTCCTATAAAAGGAGAAATATTAAGTTTAGTTTCCGCGTTATACGGCAGTGTTGTTATTCCGAAATCTGTTTTTGCAGACTTTAAATAAGGAATCGACCAAGGACCGTCAACTAAAAAAGCAAGGTTGCCTGCTGCAAAATTGTTTAAAACAGTTTTATATTCAAAACTTGTTATAGGATACATCAATTTTTTTTTGTAATTCAAATCAATCCAGAAATTACAGGTTTTTATAAAAATATCTTTTTCTATATTAAGCATTCCATTTTTAAGTAATTTTCCTCCAAACCCGAAATACCATGGAATAAGGTAATAAGCAGAATTGACATCAACGCTGAGAGGATAACACGAAGGTTTTAAATCATTAAGCATTCTAACAAATTCATCAAATAAAACAGGAGGAGTTTTAACTAATTTTTTATTATAAAATAAAGCGATAGTTTCCGTTGAAAGCGGCAGCCCGTAAATAAGATTATTTACAACAGCTTGTTTTTTACACGATTCAATCCAGTCATCAGTTTTAATTCCAATCATTGACAGGTGCTGAACAAGATTATTCACAATTAAATCTCCAAGCCAGTCATTAGGTATTAAAAATATATCAGGTCCGTTTTTCTTCATCAAATTACTTTTTAAAGAGTTCCTGTAAACTGCAAAATCAAAAGACAATGATTGAATTTTAACATCCGGGTATAAAGAATTATATTTTTTTATATATTTATTCAAAATCTCCAATTCGGACGGATGATTTATATGATGCCAAAATTTTATTACTTTCTTATATTTAGGTTTTGCCCACAAAATTGAATTTGATAAAGAAAAAAATATCAATAATATCAATAAAAATCTAATACAATGCAAACTCTGAAAAATCTGTCTGCCGTTAAAAATATTCCGGCAGAAAAAATACAAATATTCATAATAAAATTTTAATGTATTCTCTTTATTTTTCATATATAAATTACTCCACCAGTCAAATTACATTTTATAAAAATTATCGAACTAATATGGAAAACTATCAAACCATTTGTAGTATGTTATTTTCTGACGATTTACATTGCCGGGAGTATCTTCAATTTTTACAGTACAGTAAATTTTGTTTTTATAAAATTCTTTATTTCCAAAAAACCTTACCGGAATAGAACTTTCAGCGATTATAGTATAATAACTGTATAAATATTGAGTCTGCATATATTCAGGACCAAAACTAATAGGCGGAATCCCGCTGTTTCCGCGAACCGCATTCCATTTTATAACAGATTTGTCTCTGGCAGGAACAAGAGCAGAATTTAAATTATCTATGAAATCAAAATACTCTTTTTTTACACCAACCCAGGGATTATTCCCTGAAATTCCATAATATGTCAAAATATCGCCGTTCTCGTCGAGTCCGTCAAAAGGATTTATGTTTTTTCTCGAATTCCATTCGGACAAAATAAAATTAATAGAAGATGAGCCGCTCAGCAATCCATTAAGACATCCTTTTAAAACAGTATCAGCTGCTGTATTCCAATTAATAGGATACATCATCTTGTTTGAATAACTGTTATTATAATAATTTACGGGATATACTGTAAAATAGTTATAAATGTATTTGAATAAGTCTTTTTGATAATTTCCATTATCATCATACAGGCAATAATCTATTTTATCAACCTGAGAATAAGGTTTTTTAACATATTTCATATAATTCGATTTTGTCGAAAGACCAAGTATAATAGACTTTATAGAATAAGGATTAAACTTATTTTCTGTTATTGAATTTATACTGTTGAAAGCCCCATTATCCAAACCTTTCAAAGGGTCTGTAAACTGAACTGAAGAAGGTTTATAGTTTAAATGAAACTTAGATTTTTCATCTAAAATATAAACCGTACACGAACCCAGTTCATTTCCATCAGCATCAGAAATGTTCTCCAATTTAAAATATCTTCCTGTATTATCGCATCCTTCAATCCAAGTATTTACTTTATAAGTTCCGGTAAATGATTTATTTGAATCAACGAGATACACGTCAGACGCAGCCTGACCAAAATTTGTGGAACCTGGAGAGCCATACCTGAACCATGTATCTGATTGAACTATCCAGTACGGGCTTCCTCCATTCCACACAAAACAATTATACGAATTAGGAGTCAATCCAATCGCTGTTCCAAAAAATCCCTGATGCAGAGAAGGTCTTCCAAACGATACGCATCTGTCAGCGCCTGATGTCCAATAATTATTTCCTTCTATATAAACGGCATCAATTACGCTTTGATTGCTTTTTTTAACAAGTCTCATATAAAATGGCCTTAAGCTGTTAACATTATCATACATCCATATTCTATCGCTGTTTCCGTTTGGATTATCGTTTGCAGCAGTCAACCCGAGAAATTTTTGAATATCAATGGACCATGTGGATGGATCATGAAACCAGTAAGTCCCCTGATTTATTCTTGCAACTATACAATTATCTGGAATTATAGAAGAAAATATCCCTGTTTTAACTATACTATTATTTGGCATTGCAGGCAGGACCAGAGCAAAAGAACGTGGTGGAATTTTTGTAGTTCTATAATTTTCATATCCGTCACTTCCAATCCAGTCGGAACTTGTATGAGATCTTATATCATACATATAAAATCCTTTTCTATATCTGTAATCAGTATTCCATTGAGTAGTTCTGTCCATATCATTATCAGTTTCAATCCAGTAATCAGAAAGGTCAATTGTATCATTCGAATCATTATATAATTCTATAAACTGACTGTAATTGCAGTTATTTGCAGTATTATCAACATCTGCAAAAAGCGAATTAAACAGAGTTCCACCATCAGAACCGCTTCCGTAAATCCCGACAACTCCTATTTCATTAATCAATAATTGATTAGTCATCTGCGCATACAAGGAAGATAAATTTATCCTGTCATTTCTCAGGCATTCCATAGCTAATGAAATTCCGCTTTCAGCAAGATAATAACTTCTTACAGAAGCTTCTTTCATTTTAGCTATTTGGTATTCCCTGGTCATAGTAAAATGCATAGTTGCGACAATCATCCCGAGTATCGCTATTATCCATAATGTAATTATAAGTATTCCGCCTTTTTTTTTCATAATCTTTTTTTATTCCAGATTTGAACAAGGGATTGAAACTATAACTGATTTTTTCAATCCAGAACCTATTTTAGTCGAATCTCCTATTTTTTTTATATCATCTGCTGCTATCACGCTTATTTCAACTGCGGCCGGAAGATAAGTTTCACTCCAGTCGCCGGAAACCCACGTCAAAGTTACAGGATTAAAATATTTCATATTTAAACACGTTATATTTGCGCAGTAATCACGTAAATAATAAGGATAGCTGTCAGCGTTTAAACTGTCGCTGCTTTGAAGCCTTCCGTCAATATCTTCAGACAAACAGCTTCTAAACAACCTCATTTTTTTTCTATGTTCAATAATATCCGAATTAGAAGATTCGGATAAATATTTATCGTTTCCTATTCCAAATGAAAAATTATATATCGTCGATAATTTATCATCGTTAACAGTAGGGGACAACGATACGAATCTAATAAATGAAGATTGCGATAACGCAGAAACAGGAACACTTAAATCAGAAATAAATTTTGCATCAGGATGGGAATAAAAATCAATATATTTATTTGATATTGAACCAAAATATGCGGTAGTATCCGGTATTCCGTCTGTTTTTACAGGAATACAATTTTTTAATGAAATCGGTAAATTTTCTAAAATAAAATTTTGATTCTGATAAACCTGTATTTGTGATTCCGCCCTTTTAGCGGTATTAACAATATTTATAAAAAATTTAAATAAAGCTACGCTTAACAATCCGAATATAAGACATACAACTAGTATTTCTACCAGAGTCAGTCCTTTTCTGCAATTAAATTGAATATTTAAAGAACAAAACCGTATTGCCATTTTAATTATTGTTTCCTCCGGGCGTGAAATAACAAACGTAACTGTAAAGATTATTGTGAGGTGAAAAAATTTTCAATGTAATTTTTTTTATTCTGCCGTCTAATGGCTGTAAATTAGGGGTTATATCATTATTTTCAACAACCATGTCAAATTTCCATTCGGAATATTCAGATAATTTTTCATTTGTTATAACATCCTCAACAAACAAATCTGTATTCGAAACAGGAGCAAAATTAGGAATATGTTTAAATTTCATTTTTAATAATTCCATTTCACGTTTGGCAATATAATTAGCAATCGACACTTCTTTAGATTTTATGAATATTTGAATAGAATGGTTAAATGAATAAATAAGCCTCACAAAAATCAAACCAAGAATTATTATTGTTAATAATAATTCAAGAAGCATGGCTCCTCGTTTATATGTTTTACATTTTTTTTTCATAAAATCAATTTTTAAAGTATGTGTTATTCTCAAATCCGTACGGCATTAAAATAGTTTTTCCGGATTCTTCAAAAAACTGCAATGTAACATATTTCTGTTTATTATTCTTCAATAGAGGATCAGAAATCGGATTTAATGTTAATAATATTAATGGTATTATTTTACCCATTCCTGAATCGCTTACATAATATGAAGGATACAGCAAAGAAGCTTTTCCTGAAATTGCAAAATTTTTATTAAAATATATTTCAGGAAGATTATTGTTATTCCCGTTATTTACCGGATTAATAGAAATATTTTCACCAATTAAAAGATTATTGATAAGTTTTGTGTCATAATCAGACTCATACGAAATAACGTCTGCATATAAATTCTTGTTTTTATAAAATAATTTAACCGCTGTCTTTTTTTTAAAAAAATTAGAATAATATCCTGCATAAAAAATAGTGTCAACTAAAGTTTTTGAACAATTTTTGAGTTTATATTTTGAATAAAAATATTGATAAGCTGTTAATGCAGAAGTGGATAATAATCCTAAAATAATAATTACAACTAACAGTTCAATTAAAGTAAAGCCAGATTGAAAATAGCGGACATTGCTGTTTTTTGAAACAATAATATTTTTTAATTTCATAAATTACGGCATAGCTTTAATTTTCCAGACATAAAAAAATACATAAAATTAATTCAACAATTTCCTATTTTTTATCATTTTTTATCATATTGTTATAATTTTAAATATTTAACTAAAAAAAATCAATATTAAATAATTCAAAATTTTTCAATATGATTCTAAAATTTAATTGATTTTTTTAATATGAGTTTTATATTTAATATTTAAACGAAAAAGAAAAAAGGAATTTTTAATTTATTTTAGAAGTTTTAGTTTTAATTTATACTGATTATGTCAAAATTTTTTTCTTATCCCATAAAGTTTATTCCTATTTTTAAAGAAAATATATGGGGCGGGAAAAATCTTCAAGTTTTTTTAAATAAAAAACTCCCTCAAAATAAAAAAATTGGAGAATCCTGGGAAATTTCAACAGTAGGAAAAAATATCAGCACAGTTGCCAATGGAAAATACAAAGGAGTAACATTGCTTGAACTTGTGAATGAATTTAAAATTGATTTACTTGGGGAAAAATATAAAAAGGCGTCGGAATTTCCTTTACTTTTTAAATTTCTTGACGCGTCGGAAAATTTATCTGTTCAAATTCATCCTGACAACAATACCGCCAAAAAATATGAAAATTCAAATTCAGGCAAATCAGAATGCTGGCATATAATACATACAGAAAACAAAAAAATAATTTTAGGAGTTAATGATAAAATACATTTAAATAAAATAAAGCATTTGATT
>JAGOBX010000157.1 GCA_017999075.1 Candidatus Babelota bacterium
ATAGCTTTAGTATTAAATGCAACAAACTGGGTATTATGTAAATTTTTCTTGTGGTCAGCTCATTTTTTCTGCAGCATAATCCCTTATCCTAATATAACTATGTGGACGTTAAGCAGACTCTTATTTTATATGTCTTTAGTTGCAATATTTATCTGGTGGAATGCATTTAATAAGAAAAAAGAGGAGTTGTATTACAGGTTAAGAATACCGACTATGGGTTCTGCCGGCGATAAAGTGAAATTATTTGAAAAAATATTTTCTGTATTATTTATAATTGTAATGATAATTTTGACTGCCCACAAAAATCCTGAAGGAATAAAAATAACCACTCTTGATACCGGATATGCAGAATCGAATATAATACAGCTTGCTTCAGGAAAAACTATTATCATAAACGGAGCATTAAGAGAATTTGATTCCAATAATCCTTTTGCAGAATTTGATCAGGGCGACAGGGTTGTTTACAATTACATAAAACGTCAGGGAATAATAAGCGTTGATGCTGTTATAGCCCAATCATTAAGTCCTGAATATTTGACAGGGTTATATTTTATTGCATCTAATGCTGATCTTAAAGTATGGTATGATATGGTTGATCATAAACTAATAAATTCAAAAACAACTCAAGATGACTTTTTCAAAATTTTAGGTTATGAAAATATCATAAATGACAATCCTAAAAAAATGAGGTATATTTATGAAAGATATATTGAAATCCTAAAAGTGCTTGAAAAAAGAAAAATTCCTGTTCGCAAAATTAAAGAAGGCGATACTTTATGCAAAGAAAAAATCAATGGAGTTGATTTTTATATTCTATGCCTTAATCCTCCTGAAAAAATTTCATCAGGAAATTTTTCGTTTTTAGATAATTCTCTTGTTTTAAAAGCTCAATTCGGAGAAAAAAGCGTATTGTTCGGAGGATCAATGCTCGAAGCAGGCCTCGAAAACATATCAAATCTGTCAGATAAAAAACTGGTAAAATCCGATGTACTGGTTCTGCCTCATCACGGAGTTCCGCTGCTTGACGGATGGGCAACTGAAAAAGAAGACGAATTAATGGAAAGATTAAATAATTTTAATAACAAACTTACTGAAACTGTTCAGCCTGAATATGTTATAGCATCATATGCACGGCCGAAAATAAATGTTTTTAAAAAACAAGAAAGTTTTAAATTCAGAGATATGACTAAAGAATCTCTGGATACTTATTTTAAAAACAAATATGATTCGAAATTTTTTAGAACAGATGTGCATAGAACAGTTATCATCGAATCAAAAGACGGAAAATCAATTAAAATTACAACTATGATAGATTTGCTGAAAAAACAAAAAGAAAAATCCGATGCTCTAAAAAACAGAGGTTCGTCTTCATATGAAAAAATCGAAGGCGAAGATGACGATCTTGATAAATCCGAATCATTAGAAAATGCAGCTGATAATTTATGATAAAAAAAATTCTGATAGTAATTATTGTATTTTTTATAGTAAAGAAATTGTATGCTAAATTTATACAATTTCTTTACAAAAAACTGATCACAGATTATAAAAATAAAAATATTATTTAATAAATTTTTTAGGGGGATCTTATGAAAAAAATTGTTTGGTGGGGATTATTTATATTTATTATTTCTATTAATTTACTAAATGCCGGAATTGTAACTATGAAAGACGGTAGAGTATTATCAGGTCAAATAATAATAACAAATGACATTATTACAATAAAAGGGAATCAAGGATTTTATCAGTTTTCAAATAAAGACGCAGCAGATATAAAACTCGATGCTTCAGACATAAATAATACGGGAAAACAAACCAATTCTGCTCAGCAGCAAATTTCAAGTGCTATAATACAAACAAACCTTGGTACAATAAAATGCCTGTTGTATAAAAAATTTGCTCCTGAAACAGTAAAAAACTTTGTTACCCTTGCAAAAGAAGGGTTTTTTGAAAATATAATTTTCCACCGTGTAATACCAAATTTTATGATTCAAACCGGAGATGCAAGATTCAGAACTAAACCTACTGATAAAAAATTTTCTGTTAAAATGATTGCTGATGAAATCAACCCTGTTTCTCTTGGCCTAGATAAAAAAACAGTTTCATCAAACAATTTCAATTTTCCTGCCGAACATTTAAAACAGTTCGGCTCAAAATCCTTAAAAGAATATTACGAATTTTTAGGCTACAAATACTCAAAAATTTTAGAAAGCAAACCTGTCAAACGCGGAGTTCTTGCTATGGCTAATGCAGGACCTAACACAAATTCATCTCAATTTTTCATTACTACCAATGATTGTCCATGGCTTGACGGAAAACATACCGTATTCGGAGAAGTGGTTTCCGGTTACGATATAGTAGAAAAAATAAGTAAACTCCAGACTAAAAATGACAAACCGATTAATGATGCAGTAATATTATCTGTGCAAATAATCGAATGATTTGATTTCAGACTATAAATTTAAAGCAAAAAGTATTTAATTTTTTATTAGCCGGGAGGAATATAAATGATTTCAACTATACCTTTTGAAGATGCTACTGCAATAATTAATTCTGCGCATAAAAATCCTGCGTCTGTACTCGGAATGCATGTGACAGATTTTTTTGACAAAAAAGTTGTTTCTGTAAGAGCTTTTATGCCTGATGCTAAAGAAACTTATGTAATTGATGTTGAAAATCAAAATGAATCTTATCCTATGAATAAAGTTCATAAATCAGGGTTATTTGAAGCAATAATAATGGACAAGTCTGAAAGATTTAAATATAAATATAAGATTATCGATTATTACAATAAGGAACATTACATAAATGACGTATATTCTTTCTGGACAGAATCACTGACAAAATTCGACAGGTATTTATTCAACCGCGCTCAGCATTATAAAATTTATGATAAAATGGGAGCTCATATCATAGAAGTTGATGGAGTTAAAGGAGTTCATTTTGCCGTATGGGCCCCAAATGCACAAAGAGTAAGCGTAGTGGGCCATTTCAATAATTGGGACGGCAGACGCCATCAGATGAAACTAAACACGGACTGGTCCGGTATATGGCAATTATTTATCCCTGACTTAAAACAAGGCGATTTCTATAAATACGAAATTAAAGGAGCTCACGGAGAATTATTTTTAAAAGCAGATCCTTATGCGTTTTATTCAGAACTCAGACCTGGCACTGCATCAATAGTATGGAATATTGATAATTATAAATGGAACGATTCAGACTGGCTTCACAAAAGATATTATACCAATCATTATGAAAAACCTATTTCTGTTTATGAAGTTCATCTTCCTTCATGGATGAAAGGACCGAATAACACCTTTTTAAATTATAGGGATATCGCACAAAAATTAATTAAACACGTTAAAGAAAATAATTTTACTCATATAGAACTTATGCCTATACTTGAACATCCGTTCGACGGATCATGGGGTTACCAGGTGACCGGATATTTTTCTCCTACAAGCAGATTGGGTAAACCTGAAGATTTCATGTATTTTGTTGACCAATGCCATATAAACGGAATCGGGGTTCTACTCGATTGGGTGCCTGCTCACTTTCCGAAAGATTCTCATGGTTTAATAAAATTTGACGGGACAGCATTATACGAACATCAGGATCCTCGTTTAGGAGAACATCCCGACTGGGGCACTAAAATATTCAATTTCGGCAGATTTGAAGTCAAAAATTTTCTTATATCAAGCGCATTGTTCTGGATGGATAAATATCATATTGACGGACTTAGAGTTGACGCAGTAGCTTCAATGCTGTATCTTGATTATTCGAAAAAACCTGGAGAATGGGTGCCAAACTGCTATGGCGGAAGAGAAAATCTTGAAGCCATAGAATTTTTAAAACATCTTAATTCTATAGCGTATCAGAATTACAAAGGAATAATTATGACTGCTGAAGAATCAACTGCTTGGCCCGGAGTAAGCAAACCGACTTACAGCGGAGGACTCGGATTCGGTTTTAAATGGAATATGGGTTGGATGAATGATACCTTAAATTATATTACCAAAAATCCTATTCACAGAAGATACCATCATTCAAATATGACTTTCAGTTTGTTATACGCATTTACTGAAAATTTTATTTTACCATTTTCTCACGATGAAGTCGTTCATGGAAAAGGTTCGATGATAAATAAAATGCCTGGAGACTACTGGCAAAAATTTGCAAATTTACGCGCATTATACACTTATTACTTTGCTCATCCTGGAAAAAAACTATTATTTATGGGAAGCGAATTCGGAATATTCGATGAATGGAAAGAAGACAAAAGCGTTGATTGGAATTTATTGAATTTTGAATATCACAAAAATATGCTTAAATGTCTTTCTGATTTGAACAAAATTTACTGTTCCGAACCAGCAATGTATGTAAATGATCATAATGGTTCCGGATTTGACTGGATTAACTGCAATGACTCGGATAACAGTGTTTTTTCTTTCATTCGGAAAGGGAAAAGTCCTGAAGACCATTTGGTTATCGTAGTTAATTTCACTCCGGTTCCAAGATGGAATTACAAAATCGGAGTAAATTATTATGTCCCTTATAAAGAAATTTTTAACAGTGATTCAATGGAATACAGCGGTTCTAATGTGGGAAATGCTGGGCTTGTTTATCCGAATACTGAAAATTCTAACGGCAAACCATATTCTTTAAAATTGGCATTGCCGCCGCTTGGAGGAATGATTTTCAAACCACAATATAAAAAATAATTTTTTTGAAATTATTAATTATCTTAGTGACTGAAAATATAAATTATTTTATTTATTCTAATAATTTAAAAATGAATAATGCTTTTTTTTGAAATATTAATATAATTAGCTATTATTTTTTACTTTAGGAGGATTTAAAATGTACAAAATAGCAGTATTGCCCGGAGATGGTACAGGTCCGGAAGTTGTCAACGAAGGTCTCAAAGTAATGACTGCAGCAGCTAAAAAATTCAATGTAAAATTTGAAACTCAAACTTTCGATTTCGGCGGCGAGCGTTACATGCGGACAGGTGAAACTTTACCTGATTCAGCTATTGAAGAATTAAAAAAATTTGATGCAATTTATCTTGGAGCTATCGGACATCCCGATGTAAAACCAGGAATTCTTGAAAAAGGTATTTTGCTAAAATTAAGATTTGCGCTTGACCAATACATAAACTTACGTCCGATAAAATTATATGACGGAGTGGATTGTCCTCTAAAAGATAAAGGACCTGAACATATAGATTATGTGGTAGTCCGTGAAAACAGCGGCGGATTATACACAGGTACCGGCGGAATTTCAATGAAAGGTACAAAACACGAAGTCGCAATTCAATCAATGGTTTATAACAGATTTCAGGTTGACAGATGTTTAAAATTCGCTTTTGACTATACAAGAAAACGCAATAAAAAGAAAACACTTGCATTATGCGGAAAAACTAATGTTTTAACATTTGTTTTTGACTTATGGGAACGCGCGTTTCATGAAATGGGCGGAAAAGATTACAAAGATATAACACGGGAATATTATCATGTTGATGCCACATGTATGTGGATGGTAAAAAATCCGGAATGGTTTGATGTTATTGTTACAGGCAATATGTTTGGAGATATAATAACAGATCTTGGCGCTATGACACAAGGCGGAATGGGAATAGCTGCAGGCGGAAACATTAACCCTGAAGGAGTTTCAATGTTTGAACCTATTGGAGGTTCAGCTCCTAAATATACAGGAAAAAATGTTATCAACCCTATGGCTGCCATATTGGCCGCTCAAATGATGTGGGAAATTCTCGGAGAAGATAAAATTGCAAATTCTATTGAAAATGCTGTAAAAATAGCTGTAAAAAAAGACTTAAAAAGTATGTCTGCTGGCAAAATGGGTATGGGAACTTCTCAAGTTGGAGACCTTATTTCTAACTATATAGTTAAAGAATAAAAATCTGATAGAAGTTTATAACATAAAAAACCATCTTGATTTTTTTTAAATTATTTGACTTGTTCTTTTTAAGGTTTTATTAACCCTAAAAATTCTGACGTCTTAAAAAAAACGAAGGCATTTTTAGGGTTAATATTAACATAAGAATATCTAATAAAATTAAATATCACCCGAAAATAATAAAGATTTATTAATTATTCAATATATGTTTTAATTGAATTGCTTTATGCGAGTATTCTGCATTTCCTGAACTTATCAAAGCATCAACAATTTTTTTCGAATTATCTATTTTCCCTGCATAATAATACGATACTGCAAGATTATAAAGAATATCTAACCTTCCAGGAACAAAACTATTAGCCTGTTCAAAAAAAAACAACGCTTCATCAAATCTTTTTTCATTAAAATATAAATAAGCAAGTTTTATATTCGCATCAATATTATTTTTTATTTCCAAACTTCTTTTATAAAATATAACAGCTTCTTCTTTTCTATTCTGCTTCTCTCGAATAATCCCAAAAAAAATATTCCATAATTCATTTCTGTTTTCCGGCTTAACTATAAGCAAACATTTTTCTGCTTCACCATAAATCCCATATAAAGTAAACAAATTTGATATTCTCATATAATATTCATCATAATCAGGTTTTATATCAATAATGTCATTAAATATTTTAAGAAAACCTTGTTGATCTCCTTTCTGCAGGGAATATTCAATTTTTGAAAATAAAACTTCATAAATATATTTTGCTGAATTATATGCTTCCCAATTAATCATATTATTAATACTTTCATATTTTTTTAATAATTCTTTATAATTATTTTTAAATTGATTATCATCTATTAAAATATTTTTATCGTCTGCAAAATTCGGATTTAAAACTTCATATAAAACAAAACTGTTTCCTATTATTTTTTTCAACTTATATCCGTTAATTAACGGAATATCGAATGTTAAAAAAACTTTATGTTTTGACAAATTGTCGAAAATTATGTCTTGCACGTCTCCGGTTTTTACAATAACTGTTCCATCCTTAACTTCAGGAAAAATATAATCAGGATATTCATTTTTTAAAAATCTAAAATAATGTTCGGAAAAATAATTTTTTGAAATTAAAACAATTTTTTTACCCCTATTTTCCGAATAACAATAATAATTCAAAATCGGAGTTAAAATATCGCCGGAAATTAGAATAGAATTTTCCGGGATATAAGCAATAATATCTTTCCCTATATCTGATTCAATGAAAAAACCGCGTTTAGAACAAAATTCGGAATTTTTACTATATTTATTCCAACAAAAAAATAAAGATATTAAAATCAGAAACATTATAATAATTTTGTTGTTTATAAATTTTATAACTGATCCGCTAAGTAAAGCGATTGAATAAAAAGATATCAAATAATAATAATCTATATCCGCTGTTTTATAATTCAAAGATATAATAACATTCGATATAATAATTAACATTATTAACAATAAATATTTATAATTTTTAAAAAAAAGAAAACATATTCCTGATGCTGAAAGTAATAATTCAAAAATGGAAAAATTGTTTATTGTCAGCTTTATAAAATATTCAAATCTTTTAAACAATTCAGCAGAATCAGCAGAAAATAAATTCATACCGTATTTTCTGGCAGTCATAACATCAAACAATTTTGATAAAGTATCAGGGTTTTCAATATTAATAACCGGATTGCTTTTTGCTCTTATCATTATAATTAAATATAAGCAAAGCGGCAATAAAAATAAAAAAAACATTTTGAAAATCAATTTCGGATTTATCTGTATTTTTTTATAATTTAAAATTATAAAAATTATATATGCAGGAGCAGTAAACATGATTATAGGA
>JAGOBX010000158.1 GCA_017999075.1 Candidatus Babelota bacterium
GTACTGTTTCAGCGGGAATCGCAAATATGATAACAGACAAATTTGTTGATGAACGAAAATTAAACTGGAGTTCCGCTGAAAAAGCAAGAGTTGCCGCAGGCTGTCTTGGAGTAAAAAAAACTACAGGCCAGCATCCCGGAGGATTAATAATAGTTCCAAAAGACAAAGAAATTTATGAGTTTTGCCCAATTCAATATCCTTCTGACAGAAGTGAAGACGATGTAATTACGACTCATTTTGATTATCATAAAATGGAAAATCAGCTTGTAAAACTCGATATGTTAGGACAAGATGATCCTGCTCAGCTTCTTCTGCTTAAAGAATATACAAACTTTGACTTCAATAATATTCCTTATGACGATTTTCCTACTCTTAAACTATTTTCTTCAACTGAATCAATAGGACTGAAAGAACAGGATCTTGACGTAAAAACAGCTACTTACGCAGTTCCTGAATTTGGAACAGAATTTGTTCGTGGTATGCTCGAAGACACGCGTCCGAAAAATATCGGAGAACTAATAAGAATATCCGGACTGTCTCACGGAACTGACGTGTGGCAGAATAATGCTCAGGATTTGATACGCAGCGGAAAAATAAAACTAAACCAGGTTATTTCCGCCCGCGATGATATTATGCTTTATCTTATAAATACAGGAATGGAACCTCATAAAGCTTTTAAGATTATGGAAAATGTAAGAAAAGGAAGAGGATTAAAAGAAGACGAAATAAAATTAATGTCAGAACTCGGAGTGCCCAAATGGTATATCAATTCATGCAAAAAAATAAAATATCTGTTTCCTAAAGCTCACGCCGTGGCGTATGTTGTAATGGCTTACAAAATAGCTTATTACAAAGTCCATTTTCCTGTTGAGTTTTACGCTTCATTTTTTACAATAAAATCAGATTTGCTTAATGCCGAATATATGTTGATGGATATTAAACAAATAATTGCTTTGTTAAAACAAAGACAAAAAGAAAAATATTCTTTAACTCAAAAAGAACGTGTAGAAATAACTATTCTTGAAGTTTTAAAAGAATTGAAACTAAGAAAAATTAAAATTAAAAAAGTCGATATAAAAAAATCTCTGGCTCATAAATCACTTGTCGAAAACAATGAAATACTTCCGCCTCTTGTTTCAATTCCTGGATTAGGATTGAAAGCAGCTGAAAATATTGTTGCGGAACGCGAGAAAGAAGAATTCAGAACTATTGACGATTTCTGCCATAGATGTAAAATAAACAAAAAAGTTCTTGAAGAACTTAATAAATTCGAATGTCTTACAGAATTACCTGAATCAGAAACTTATTCTTTATTTTAAAAAGAATTTTCATCCGCGTTCAGATGCCTGAAAATACAATGAAAATTCTGAAACATTTAAAACGGGTTATATTATAATATAAATATGAATTCTATAATAAAAAAAATCAGATATGAATTAAAAAAAAATTGTGATGAGAAATTTAAAAAAAGCGGACAGCGTTTTTTCAAAGAAGAAGTTAAATTATACGGAGTTAAAAGCTGGATTGTAAGAAAAATTTCTAAAGACAATTTTAAAAACATTAAGGATAAAACTAAAAAGGAATTATTCGCAATATGCGAAGAATTATTGAAATCAGGTTATCTGGAAGAATCTTTTATCGCTTGCCATTGGTCTGAATTTTCAAATAAAGATTTTGATAAACCGGATATAAATACTTTTGAACACTGGATTGACAGATATATAAAAAACTGGGCAACATGCGACACTTTTTGTAATCATACAGTAGGCGGGTACATTGAAAAATATCCTGAAAAAATTCAAGTCTTAAAAAAGTGGGCAAAATCAGATAATTTATGGATGCGGCGCTCATCTGCTGTTTCACTTATAATTCCGGCTAAACGAGGATTGTTTCTCAATCAAATTTTTGAGATTGCGAACATTTTGTTAGAAGATAAAAATGATATGGTTCAGAAAGGCTGCGGTTGGATGCTGAAAGAAGCATCAAAAAATCACACTGATGAAATATTTAATTATGTTTTAGAAAATAAAAAAAAAATGCCGCGAACTGTTCTTAGATACGCTATAGAAAAAATGCCTAAAGATTTGAAAGTCAAAGCAATGAAACGCGAATAATTCTAACTTCCAGCAAAGAAAAAAAGCCTCTTTCAGAACATTATTCTATTCACATTCGTAAGGTTTTCCAATTGCAGCAGGAGGAACTGATTTACCTATAAATCCTGCTAATGCGACTATTGTAAGAACATAAGGTATCATTTGTATAAACTGTGTAGGAATTCCTGCGCCTATACTCTGCAAAGTTATTTGTACGGCTTCTGCAAAACCAAACAGCAGGCACGCAGCAGCTGCTCCTAACGGCGACCATTTCCCGAATATAACTGCAGCTATAGCTATAAATCCTCTGCCGTTAGACATACCGTCTGTAAACTGATGCTGATCCAATGCAAGCCATGCTCCGCCAAGTCCTGCAAAACATCCACTCAGTAAAACACAAATGTATCTGATATAATTAACTTTCACTCCTAAAGTATCTGCTGCTTCAGGATGTTCGCCTACTGCCCTCAGTCTCAAGCCGAAAACAGTTTTAAATATGACAAAATGAGAAATAAGAACTATTATTATTGTAAATATTATAAAAGGGTTTCCTATAATTTGATTTATTGTGTCGATAATCTGTAATTTTCCAGGAATAATTCTAAAAATTTTTATACCTTCAACGCGCGCAGAATTACTTGAACTGTCAAAAAATATTTTCAAAAAAAACTTTGTCAATCCTACTGACAACAAATTTATTGCTACTCCGCTTATTATCTGGTCTGCTTTAAACCTTATTGAAACCACAGCGTGAATCAAAGCTGTTAACATTCCACAGACAACAGCTGATAAAAGCCCAAAAAACGGGCTTCCTGTAAAATATGTTCCTAACACTGCAGCAAATGCTCCATTAAGCATAATTCCTTCAAGCGCGATATTTGTTACCCCGCTCCGTTCTGAAAACACTCCGCCCATTGCAGCAAGTATGTAAGGAATACTGATTCTTATCAACTGCGCAAAAAAAACTATTGAAAATATATTAGTTAAAAATTCCGACATATAATATAACCACCTGATTTTAACGCGTCATTTCGAAGATTTAAACAATAACCGTTTTACTTCAGAACTCGCTGCAACAACAAAAATTATCACTACAGCCTGCAGTATATCTACAAGTTCTTTCGGAACTACTGAATTTATTACAAGTCCGCCCTGGCTTAATATTCCAAATAATAACGCTGCTGCAACAACTCCGGCAGGATGATTTTTACCAAGCAGAGCTACAGCTATTCCCATAAATCCAAGTCCTGAAGAAAATCCTTCTTCAAAATAATATTTATATCCCATGACAAAATTCAGTCCAACAAGACCTGCTATCCCTCCGGAAATTGCCATTGACAATGTTATTAATTTTTTAACATTTATTCCTGCTGTTTCTGCTGCAGCCGGGTTTAATCCAACTGCTCTTAATTCATATCCAAATTTGGTTTTCCATAAAATTATATAAACAATCAGACATGCAATTAAACTCAATATAAAAGACAAGTTTGCAGCAGAACCTTTAAATAAAGAAAAATATTCGTATAACCGCGCAAGTTTGGCATTAGCAATAATATCCTGAGTATGCAATGTTTCAGGAACTTTAAAATAAGTTACAACAAGATAATTCACTAAAGCCATAATTATAAAGTTCAGCATAATTGTGTTTATCACTTCATGAGAACCGAGTTTTGCCTTTAATATGCCTGGAATAAATCCGGCGGTAAATCCGGCAATAAATCCGGCCCCTATGCATAATAACACTGCAATTATTACAGGAGTTCCTGAAGGAAGATAAGAACCGGCAAGAGCAGTAGCAAACGCTCCTATATAAAGCTGACCTTCAGCTCCGATATTGAATAATCCGGTTCTAAATGCAAATGCAACGGATAAACCAGCTAATATCAAAGGAGTGGTTTTAAAAATGACCTGACCAATTCCATACGGGTTAAAAATTGTTCCTTCAAGCAAAATTTTATATACTTTTAGAGGAGATTCATTATATAGTAATATCAAAATATCGCTTACAAGTAATGCAAGCAATACGGCAAAAACCGGTGTAAGTATTTCTATAAAAATTTTTTTCTTGCCATCAGTCATTTTACAGCTCCAGTCATTAACATGCCAAGTTCATTTTCATTTGTATTTTTTGTTTCAAGTATTTTAACTATTCTGCCTTTATACAAAACAGCAACCCTGTCGCTCAATGATAAAATTTCAGATAATTCTGCGGATATAAGCAGACATGCTTTACAATTTTCACGAGCTTTTAATATTTGTTTATGGATAAATTCAATTGCGCCGATATCCACTCCTCGAGTAGGCTGGGCAGCTATGAGCAGTTTGAAATCACGGTTGAATTCTCTTGCTATAATTACTTTTTGCTGATTTCCTCCTGACAAACCTCTTACCACACAATTTTTGTCATTTGGTCTAATATCAAACTCTGCAATCCGTTCATCACTGTATTTATATATATCATTTTGTTTTAAAAAACCGGATGATGTAAACAAATGCTGCTGACCAAGAATTAAATTATCTGATATATTATATTCAAGAACCAGCCCGCGTTTATGGCGGTCTTCAGGAATATGAGAAACACCTGATTCCAAACGTTGAAAAGTAGAATATTCTGAAACATCAGTATTAAGAAATTTTATTTCTCCGGACACAATTTTGTCTTTATTCAAATTCATAATTGATTCTATCAGTTCAGTCTGACCGTTTCCTTCTACTCCGGCGATACCTAATATTTCACCTGCATTAATCTCAAAACTTACAGAATCAAGAGCAAGGGTTTCCTTATTTTTTCTTACAGATAAATTTTTTACTGAAATAATTTCATTACCTTTAACCACATCATTTTTTTCAACGCGCAGAAGAACATCGCGTCCAACCATCATCTTGGCTATTTCCTGAGGAGTAGTTTTTTTAGTTTCAATTGATCCGACTGTTTCGCCCTGCCTCATAACAGTTATATTATCAGAAATTTCAATGACTTCATCAAGTTTATGCGTAATAATAATCACTGTTTTTCCCTGAGTTACCAGTGATTTTATGACTTTAAAAAATTCACGGACTTCCTGCGGAGTCAATACTGCAGTCGGTTCATCAAGAATAAGTATTTCAGCGCCTCTGTATAAAACTTTAATAATTTCAACACGCTGATTTTCTCCTACTGAAAGATCTTCTATTTTTTTTGACGGGTCAATACTTAAATTAAATTCATCTGATAATTTTTTTATTCTGGCATCAGCTTCACAAATATCAATTTTTAATCCGGAAGTTATTTCCATTCCAAGTATTACATTTTCTGAAACTGTTAAAGGAGGCACAAGCATAAAATGCTGATGTACCATACCTATTTTATGTTTTATCGCATTATTCGGAGAATGACTTTCTATCCGTTCGCCATTAATAAAAATTTCTCCTTCATCAGGCTGATACAATCCGTATAAGGTTTTCATTAATGTAGATTTTCCGGCACCATTTTCTCCTACAATAGCATGAACTTCAGCTTTTTTTACAGCCAAATTAACATTTTTGTTTGCCGTAACTTTACCAAACCGTTTAACAATATTTTTTAATTCAATCACGAATTGTTCAGTCAATTTTTTCAACCTCAATCATTATTCTTTTAAAAAAGTTTTAATTTGAATTTCTCCTGAAATTATTTTTTCTTTTAATTGAATAACTTTATTATAAACAGCAGGAGGTATCAGATTTTCATTATTTTTATCATATACAAAACCAACGCCGTCTTCTTTCAGTCCGAGTATTTTAATCCCCCCGGTAAATTTTTTATCATAACATTCTTTTATTATATTATATACTGCAACATCAACTTTTTTAAGCATGCTTGTCAGTATATGTCCGGGCATGTCTCCATACTGATCCGCATCTACTCCTATAGCTAATTTATTCATTGCTTTAGCTGCTTCAAAAACTCCAAGTCCTGTTGATCCTGAAGCGTGATATATTATATCAGCGTTATTACCATATTGACTCATTCCAAGTTCTTTTCCTTTTGCAGGATCCTTAAATGCAACTCCTGTGACTCCCGCATAATTAGAAACAACTTCAATGTCAGGTTTCACATATCTTGCTCCCTGTTTATAACCTGCTTCAAACTTATTTATCAAAGGAATATTCATTCCTCCGACAAACCCTATTTTCCCTGTTTTTGAACACAAAGCTGCAAGAGCACCTACCAAAAAAGATCCCTCTTCTTCTTTAAATTTCAATGCAGCCACATTCGGAGGCGGTAGAATATCATTTCCTTTTTCATCCTGCAGTACAACATAATCTACCCCTGCAAAATTTACTTCAGGATATTCAACAGCAATATTTTTCAAATCGTCGGTAAATATAAAACCTATTCCCATTATTATATCAAATTTCTTTGCTGCAAGAATTCTTATGGCTGATTCCCTGTCAGCGCCTTCCCCGGGTTCAATGTATTCAGCATAAATTCCAAGTTCTTTAACCGCACGCATCAAACCGTTATAAGCAGAATCGTTAAACGATTTGTCTCCTCTGCCTCCTACGTCAAACACAAGTCCTGCTTTCAATTTATTTTTATCTGATGATTTAGAGGTATCATGCGAAGAATTAACGAATAAAAATATTATATTTAAAATTAAAACAGTAATTATTAAAATATAAAATTTTTTCATGAATGTCATTTTAATAGTTATTTTAAATAATGCAACAATAAATTCAAAAAAACTTATTTTAGATATTTACTTGACAAAATCAATATAAAATTATATTTTTAGTCAAATCGAAATAAATTTTAGGAGGAAATATTTTATGAACAAATCTGGAGAAAACAAAAAAAATGCACCGCAAATGTTAATAGGTGAAGGAATAGTCGTAACGTTAGGGAAAAACAATAATGTTATAAATAACGGCGCTGTTCTTGTAGAAGGAGAAAAAATCAAGGATATAGGAACAACTTCGGTTTTGAAAAAAAAATATCCTAAAGCCTCATATCTTGACGCTAAAAATAAACTTATAATGCCTGGTTTCATAAATACTCACATGCATTTATACAGCACTTTTGCAAGAGGACTCGGCAAAGCTGCTCCATCAAAAAATTTTCCTGAAATATTAAAAAATCTATGGTGGAGACTTGATAAAAAATTAAATATGGATGATGTTTATTACAGCGCTGTCATTCCAATGATTGACTGCATTAAACATGGAACTACTACAATAATAGATCATCACGCAAGCCCGAACTCTATTACAGGAAGCCTGGATACAATAGCAAAAGCAACTAAAAAAGCAGGTATAAGAGCAAGCTTGTGTTATGAAACATCGGATCGCGACGGTCAAAAAATAGCCGACGAAGGAATTGAAGAAAATTATAATTTTGTAAAAAAATGCGATACTGCTAAAGATTCTATGATTTCTGGATTATTCGGACTTCATGCTTCAATGACTATTTCAGCTAAAACACTTGAAAAATGCGTAAAAAAAGTAAATGAGTTAAATACAGGTTTTCATGTTCATACTGCAGAAGATATTTCCGATCTAAACGATTCAAAAAAAAATATTAAAGCTGCGTAAATGGAAAATGGTATAAAAATAATT
This sequence comes from Candidatus Babelota bacterium, assembly GCA_017999075.1. GTDB lineage: Bacteria > JAGOBX01 > JAGOBX01 > JAGOBX01 > JAGOBX01 > JAGOBX01. The sequence continues at coordinate 7,671 of JAGOBX010000158.1, forward strand.
TTTTCAGTTAAAAAACTAATCATACTTAATTGAAACCATATTTAACAAAAAAAAATGGATTTGTTCCCCAAAA
>JAGOBX010000159.1 GCA_017999075.1 Candidatus Babelota bacterium
CGCACTTTATTTTCATTTGTATGCGTTGCCACGTGGAAGAATAGCATAGACGTAAAGCATTTGGGAATATTTATCTGGAGTAAATAAAAGCCGCCAATCGCCGACACGCAACCGGTAATCTCATTTTAGTTCGCCGCTTAGATTTTTTACATTTATGTGCGTAAACGGATTATTGGATTTTTGCAATTCGATTAAGGCGTTTTTTATACGTTTCTTTGTTGGAATATCCAGTTTGACGTATTGTTTTAAAGCGTTAGGTTTAATCTCAATGGTCCAATTCACTTAGTGATTTCCCTTTTACTCCTTTACGAATTTCATCTTTTCCTTTTTGTATTGATTTATAAAACTCTTTATTTCCGATAAGTTCTAATGTTTCTTTATATGTATCTATAAAATCAATAACAGCTTTTTCGATAAGATTTGGAATACTTTTGTTTTCGGTTTTGGAAATAGTCAATAGTTCGTTTTCAATAGACGTATTTAATGACAAGATTGTTTGCGGCATATAAACGCCTCCAGAATAATTATTGTGCTTATTTATTATATTAGATTAATTTTGATTTGTCAAATTATAATTTTAAATCCTCGAATCAAAAAAAATATTAACAGCAATTTGCGGTTTGAATTATAATAAGTAAATATAATGCGCTCAGTGATAAGAATAATCGTAGTCGCTGTTTTTTTTCTTTTCATTTTTAGTATGCGTCGCCGCGCGGGAAAATAACGAATATGTAAAACGTTTAAGAAAGTTTGGCTGGCGTAAATAATAATCGCCAGTTGCAATCACGCAGTAGGTAATCGCCATTTGATTTACAACTTACGGATTTCGTCTTTTCCGCTATTATTTGATTTATAAAAATTCGGATACAGAATTCAAAAATGTGACTGTTGCGGAAACGAAACTGTCCTGAACAACTCCTGTAGAAACAGGCATTGTCCGCAATGTCAGAACCTCAAACGCGAAAAATGGCTACTCAACAGAAAAATAGAATTATTGCCCTGCCGTTATTTTCATATAATATTTACTCTGCCGAATTCATTGAACAATCTTGTTTTCAATAATCAGTTTGAACTAGTGTCCAATTGTTAATTGTTGAAATAGGACACAACTGCCACCTAATCCGCTAAGGCGAATTTATTAATTTTAGGGTATTCAATAGTAAAAATTATCCACCGAATACACCGAATTTCACCGAATCTAATTAAATCTAATCAACGTAAATCTGACTACCTATCGTCAAAATTAAAACCTGCCGCATTTTGACATTTTTAAATATGACTTTTGACTATACGGCACTTTTTTTCTTTTTTTAGGAATCCACGCGAAAAATTTTAAATTGAATATATTAAAATTGTTTGACAAAATCCGCGTTTTTAAATATATTAATATTGAGGTGATAAAAATGACAACATTCGTAAAAGATTTATCTATTGATGAATTTCAACATTTAATAACCGAAACTACTCAAAACATTTTACAGGAATTTTTTGATGATATTCAATCGTTATCTAACAATCAATATTTAGAATCAATTATTAAATCGCGCGCTGATATTGAAAAAGGCGCGTTTGTTTCGTTTGAGGAAGCTTTCAACGATAATAACATTGATATTTTGCGTATCTGCCATAGAAAAGACGTTTATAGGTTATAAAAAATATTCCAACTTCAATATATTCAATTTTCAAATAACATTTTTACCGTGCGTCTGCAATCAAACGCTTTTTTCTACACGGATTTGTCGGATTTTCACGAATAAAATTTAAATTGAATATATTTTTTATTGACTTAATTATGCTATATTAGTATAATTTTTATTAATGAGTCCAACGGTATTTCGTTATAAGAATTATCGTTTCTTCTTTTTCTCAAGAGAAGAAATTCGTAAACACATTCATATTCAGTCAACCAATGGCGAATGTAAATATTGGCTTGAACCTGAAATATCATTGGCGCATAATCAATATTTAACTGATGTTCAATTAAATGAAATTAAATCATTAATCAAGGAAAAATATAATGACATTATCAATGCTTGGAACAAACACTTCTCAAGTTGAAATTGAAAACATTTCAACTTACGGGTTTTGGATTTTTTTAGAAAACAAAGAATATTATCTCTCATTTGAACAATATCCTTGGTTTAAAAATGCAACTATTTCAGATATCATTTCCGTTCAGTTTTTTCCGCCCCGTCATTTATATTGGGAAAATTTAGATGTTGACCTTGATTTAAATGATATTATTAATCCTAGTAATTCACCGTTAATTTATAAATAAATAATATATTCAATTTTCAAATAACATTTTTACCGCGCGTCTGCAATCAAACGCTTTTTTCTACACGGATTTCTCTGATTTTCACGAATTTTTTAGCCCAAAAACATATCAGAATCGTTCACTTTTTTAGATATTATATTGCTTAACAAAAAATTGTTAATTGTTGAAATACAGCACAACTGCCCAGGGTATTCAATAGTAAAAATTATCCACCCAATACACCGAATTTTACCGAATCTAATTAAATCTAATCAACGTAAATCTGACTATCTATCGTTAAAATTATAACCTGCCGCATTTTAAAATTTTTAAATATGACTTTTGACTATACGGCACTTTTTTCGGCACTTTTTTCCTATTTTAAATTTTGACTGCGGTTTGGTATGAATCTGTAAAGTACTGAAAATTTATGAGATGTGTCAAGTTCACGGTTTGGTATATATGCGTAATTTATTTGAAAATTAAACAGATTGAATCCGCAGCCTAAGGAAAAACCAGAACCCGCGTCATTTATTGTATTATATCCTGCCTGTATAGAAAATTTTTTATCGTATTCTATTTCTATTCCAGTCATAAAATCTTTTTCTTTGTCAATAAAATTAAAAGAAAAATCTACCGATGGTCTTATGATAAAAATATTTTCAAACGAAAATTCAGAAGAAATTCCGAAATTTTGAGTCAACGGCAAATCTTCACTGACCTTTGAATATTTTAATTTTGTTCCGAAATTTTTTATTGTCGCTCCGATTAATAAAGGGATTTCGTCTGAACCGGCTGCAGCCATCCAGCCAATGTCAAAAGCTATACTTTTAGCCTCATCTTCTGCTATACGCGATTTTATTAAATTCATTGTTATCCCGAATTTTAGTTTACTCTCCATATTCGGCGACCATGTTAAACCTGCAGTATAATCTTTTGCAGTGAATGTTCCCTGTTCTGCGTATGATGTAGCAGACGTCAGTATTGTCCTGTTGAATGTTCCATAATCAAACATATTAAAACTCAATCCTATCGAACTTTTAATTTTTTCAAAATAACTTGTCCATCCAATATAATGCTGTGTAATATCTTCAAAATATTCATTTCTGAAAAATAGTATTTCTGTAGATTTCAATGCCGATAATCCTGCAGGATTCCAGTACAATCCGTCTATACCTGACGCAAGCGAAGTATATGCCCCTCCTAATGCAGATGCTCTTGCCCCGACAGGCACATTTAAAAATAATGCGCTCTCCGGCGAGTCGGTATAACCAATACTTTTAAAAAATATTATCAATAAATATACTAAAATTATTTTTTTCATTTGATCAATTTTTATAAAACCTATATAATAAATTTAATTAAAAAAATTAACAAAGTTGAATATTATGCTTTTAAATAATTAGTTTACAAAATAATTTTATTTTACGTATTTTTATTGATTATCAATTAAGCGGTTTGTAAACTAATCATTTCAAACATAGTATGTAATCAGAAATTTTCTGATTATCTCACCAGTGCCGCTTTCCTAACGATTTTTTCACTTCCGCTTTTAACAACTATTATATATATTCCGCTGCCTGCTTCTCTACCGTCTTCATATCTTGCATCCCATATAGCCATACCGCTGTTTGCTATAGGCGTCAACTCTTTTACGCGCCTGCCGAGTATATCATATATTGTAATTACTGCATCTGCTGTCAGTCCGATTATATGAACACCGGTTTTATTGTTCACATCCGCTGTTCCAAAAAATTCTTTGCCGGTTTCTTCCAGCCCGTCATTAGGTTTAAATGGATTTGGAAACACTGTTACATTATTCAGACTGATTGAAGCAGGAGCGCTCTTATCGCTGAATAACGCAAACAGCGAAAAATGCTTGGCATACGCGGTTATTTCTTTGTGTTCTGTATCAATGTTTCTATTTGGAAGTTTTTCCCACACACTTGTTAAACGCGAGTATGTCCATATTGACATTTCAAATACATTCACAGTTGTTCCGTCTATTACATTATTGTTGTCATTATCAATATATGCAAAAATCAATTCCAGCGGATTTGTATCGCTAATACTTATGCTTGTATCGCTGAAATTTATTTCTAACAATCCTGATAATTTTTGTTTACTATTTTTTTCAAGTATAGATTGAATGACCTGTGTATCCGCGCTCAATACTTCCATAATAATAACAGCATCCGTATCAAACGAACCAGCCGGTAAGTTTAATTTTATATTCATATCGTCTGCCGGATTATCTGCTGCTGCTGATATTGAAATTTCATTATTTTTACTCTGATTGAGTTTTTCCGATACTTCAGTTAAACCATCGTATTTTAAATTTTTTCTGGTGTCAGCGTCAGTATGATTTATTTCTATTGTTATCTGCGGCGGATTAACGTCAACATTATCATTAATATCAGTTACTACTGCGCGCAGATTATAAAAACCCGCAGAATACATTGTAAAATCAGATAATACAAAATATGGATAATTATAATCTGGATTACCTGATGAACGTGTTGTTTTAACAGCAGGTATGTCAAACCAGATATTATCATTAATATTTTTCATCTGAAATAATATCTGTTTTACTCTATCTGTTTTATTTTTTTTATCAGCGCCGCGTAAATAAATATGCAGTTTATCATTAGTTAAATCAAAATCAGTTACCATTTTTGTATAACTGTAAAATCCTTTTTTAATGCCTGAATATTCAATTTGTGAAACCTGCTCAGTAATCCCCATTTTAAAAACAGTAAATATATTATCAGCAATTTTGTCCGGTTCGATTTCTTTTGTATAAACAATTACTGTCAAATTATTATCCAGATAACTTGTTTCAATATAATCAACTGGATTGCCTGCATTAGAATTTTCAAAATTATTTTTCAACTCATCCGCAAAATCATTGGTTGTTTCAAAAATTATCGAATCATTATTGTTATATAATTCAGCCATAATATTCACGCCATTGCCGGTTATTTTCTGCAGCGGCTGCGGATGTTTGATATATGCATGTAATTCTGTTTCAACACTCTCTATCTGACATGAATTTATTTTTACAATACGTGAACTGTTTTTTTCTTCAAACAAATTATTATCTGTTGCTCGTACTCCGAATAAATAATCTTTTTCTGTCTGCAAATCATTTTTATAAAATGAATATGAAGCTGTATCTCCTGCAGGTATTACAATAATCGGAACTGAATAATCAATTATTCCTGAACCGTTATCAGAATAAATTTTATATTCTTTGATGTTTGGAGAGATTGATTTATCAAATGTCAATAAAATATTTCCATTGCCGAAATCCTGCGCTTGAAAATTTTCTGGAGGGAGCGGATAACCCGCAATAACTGTAATATCTGTTTCAGTATCACTCGCAGTTAATTTATTGGATACAGTAAGCAAACAAACGCTATTCAATGTCTTCCCGATATAAAATGTATCTTCGCAAATTTTACTTTCATAATAATAAACAATCCCCGAATCAGCCGAAATTTTTTCAAGTCGCCATTCCATTCTGTTTGCTGATGTTGTATCTTGAGCAGGGTAACTGCTGTTTGAAATAAAGTTTAAACCATTATCATAAATATTTTCAATATTCAGATTATTAATGTCTTTGCCGCTGTTATTTGTTATCGAAATTTTATATGTTATTATATCTCCTGAATACGCGTATTTATCACGCAATTCAACAGATAATTGAGGTCTGTTATTATCGCGGCTCTGTCTGCTGTTCTCATAAATATTATTTTCATCAGGAAAATCATACCAGTTAATTTTGGAGTTATAACCGCTTTCCCGCCAATCCCTGAATAGCGGATACGCCACATTAAAAGCAGGAGTTTTAACACCGCTGTCTATCTGGTTGCCTTCAAGCGGCCAACCCCAATTTGACGGAACTTTCAGCGCAAATGGATAACCGTTTTCATCAACAGAATTCAGATAAATTTCTCTGTTTGTATCTTTTACATATAAATATGGATTATAAGGTGGAGTATCTGCGTCATCTAAATTATTAAGTTGCGGGTTTGCAAACGTAATCTCAAGTTTTACTGATTGCCCGTCAATATACGTCTGATTTTTATTTACATTGGGCATAGCTGCATTATTGAACGCTGCTTTTGTTGAATCAAATAAAATTAAATCCGCTGAATTGACTGAATTCTGTTTTGACCCCGCTCTCCATCTGCCTAATGAATCGAATAAACTCCGTTCAATTGATGCGCTGCCGCGAAAGTTCAATTTTATTTTGAACTGATGGTCGTAACCAGCGCCGCGCGAAAGAGCTTTCGCAGTTATTATAATTTTTTTTATCTCATTATTTTCGTTTATTTCTCTTGTTATATTTAAATCAGTTACAAAATCATTGTAATCCCCGTCTCCTACATCCGGAAACAAATCTTCAAACGCTAATGTATAATAAAAATTATCTGGCCGAACTCCGTTCACAGTCTGCTCAATATTCAGAGCAGGCAATGTAATATTAAATTTTTTTGTTGCAGTATCAACTCCATTTTGATCATCATATACAATCAATATTACTGAATCAGTACCTGTATCTGAAAATATAATTGTTACTGCTGAATCATTTGAAATTTCAATATTTCTTTGAAACCACTTATACCCTGTAATCTGACCATCAAAATCAAAAGAGTTCACCGCTGTTAAATGAATACTTTGTCCTGAATATAAACCTGTGTCGGATAATGTTATCACAGCTGACGGCGGAATATTATCAGGTTTGACTCGGGTATATCTGCGTATTTCTGAAACACTCGTATTATAAAAATTGTCAACCGCTATAATGCGCCAGTAATAATTTTCCGTATCATACGCAGTATTAAACAAAATATGAATATTGGTTTCAGAAGTTATGACCGAATCAATATTGATATTATTAAAATAACTGTCAGCAGCCAATTGAAACCTGTAATAATTTATGCCGCTCCAATAATCATTTGCCGATGCCCACTGAAATAGTTCTTCGTTTAATTTTGAAGTTGCAGCATCTGCCGGAGATATCAATACCGGACTGTCAGGCGCTTCAATATCTATCATAGGACTATAACCTGCAGCTGTTTTAAACAAATCCGCATTATAAAAAATATTTGAATCAGAAGCTATACTCTGACCGCCAACAGCCTGCATTATTATTGCGCCGTTATTTTCAATCAGCGCACCGCCATTTGAAAATACTGAATACGTCATTTTATACGCAGATACCGTTCCTGCGCATATTATCAATATTATAAAAATTAACAATACCTTTTTCATTTTATTTATTTGTTCAAAACACACTAATTAAATTATAAAAATAATTTCGTGATTACTCTGTATTCTCAGTGGTAAAAATTATCCACCGAATACACCGAATTTCACCGAATCTAATTAAATC
>JAGOBX010000160.1 GCA_017999075.1 Candidatus Babelota bacterium
CATCCAAAAAAAAATTACATTGCTGATTTCAATAATTATTACTATATTATGGACGACAAAATTTATAATAAAATCAAAATTAAATTCGCGCCGATTATGGATTTATTCAGCAATTACAACTATTGCATTCCTTATATCTATAGGATACATATGGTATCTTTCAATAAATTATACGCATTATACTGGCGCGGAATATAAACCCATAACCGATAAAAAAGCTTTGCAAAGCGAAATATCTAATTATATAGAGAATTCTTTAATTATTCAAAATATCCTTTTGATAAACAAAATCCTGGCTGCGAATCTGGCCAAAAGATATTAACCTGAATGTAATACGCTCTCCTGATCTTGATTCATATAAACTTATTCTCCCAAAGAGCTGTCCTGGTATTGATGAGGATATTGTGCTTGATGCTATTATTATTACATCATCTTCATTCAGTTTTAAAAAAAATAGTTATAATACCAATTTTGGCAGTGATAAGTTCGGTGTAAAAACCGATTTCCCTGAACTATATTTTGATATCATACTTGAACGTGATTTCTGGGGAGCAATAACATCAAGGTTTATTCCGATAAGTGTTATATTTACCATTCTTTTCTTTGTTATAATGAACGGCACTACAAACGAATCAATAAGAGGCAAGCGAGGGTTTACTGTGGTAACCGTACTTGGAGTCTGCGCATCAATGCTTTTTATAACGGTTTCAGAACAAATACAAATCCGTAATTTATTAAAATCATCAAATATAATATATCTTGAATATTTTTATTTTATCATATATCTGCTGATATTATATATTGCTACAAATACCATATTGTTTGTCAATAATATTCAAATAAAAATAATTCAATATGCTGATAATTTAATCCCCAAGCTGTTGTACTGGCCCATTGTCACAGGGATTATTTTAATAATCACTGTTTTCGTGTTTTATTGATTGGGATTTTATTTTTAAAAACGATTCGAATGATTTATATGAACTCCTAACAAACGGTCCTGATTCAACAACTTTTATTTTTTTTGTTTCTGCATAATTTTTATATTCTAAAAATTTATGTTCATCAATATATTTTTTCACAGGATAGTGTTTCAACGACGGCTGAAGATATTGACCGATAGTCAGTATATCAATTCCTGTATCTGAAATAATATCTATTAATTTCAGCGCTTCTTCTTCACTTTCTCCAAGCCCTAACATAAATCCTGTTTTTGAAACAACCACATTATTTATTTTTTTTATTGTTTCAAGGATGCGTATTGTTCTGTTAAAATCCGAATCAGGTCTTATCTCAGGATACAGCCTTTCAATCATTTCTATATTATGATTTATTACGGCCGGAGATGCTTCAATAATTTTTTTTAAAAGTTCGATATTTCCGAATAAATCAGGAATCAGTAATTCTGTTTTAATTCCTATATTGTTCAGCATATCTGTTAATTTTATAAAATACTCCACACCCATATTTTTCATATCATCCCGCGTAACAGAAGTTACAGTTACATACTTATATCCGTATTCCTTAACAAATTCTACAATTTTATTTATTTCATCATCAAATACAAATTTTACAGGCACGCCTTTTTTGACATTACAAAATCCGCATCTGCGCGAACATATATCTCCAAGAATCATAAAAGTAGCTGTTTTACTATTATAGCACTCGCTGATATTCGGGCATAACGCTGATTTGCACACAGTATTCAAACAAAGCGAATTTACTTTTGAATTTAATTTCACTCCTGTTTCAGCAATCCTTATTTTTTTTTTTAACCATTCAGGTTTTCGCAAAAAATCTTTATTGCTCATTTTTTTTCTTGTTGGATTCATAAATATATTGAAAATTCTTTAATAATTTTACTAATTCAGAAGTCACATTTTTGGTAGTATCCAAATCTTTATCTAAAACAGAATTGCGCAAATTTTCCAGATTTATTTTAAAATATTTTAATAAAAACATGTTAAAAGGATTTGACAATTTTTTTTTATTGAACCTTTCAACAACAACGCCGTAAAAATCAATCATTTCATTTACTTCAGCAATCATATAATCCCAATTTTTTTTCAGAATATAATTCTGAAACTGATTCAAATCTATAATAAAATAATTTATTTCCGGAGAATCAGTTATCTCAAAATTATTATAACATTCATACAAAGTTTTAATTAAATTATTAAATTCTATTTCTGCCTTGTTTTCATAATTGTTATTCAATAATTTTATTTTCAAAGAATCAGCAGAAGTTTTAAGTTTTATTTTAAGATCAGATGATAAAATGCCTTTTTCAATAATTCCGTTAATTTTATCGTTTATATTCATAAAAATGGCAAAACTTTTATCCAATGAATTCTGCCTCAAATAATCCTGAAACTGATTTTCATATAAAATTATTATTGCTATATCCGATAAAACTCTCTGAGTTTCAAGGTTAACGCAACTTACCCGTATTTCAAAAATAAAAATAATATAAACTATTATTAACACATATTTAATTTTATTGAAATTCAAATTCATAGTTTATATCAATATCAATTTTAAAACACACCAAATTAAGAACTTCTGCCCTAAAACAAAATAATACCTTGTTTTCTCTCAATTATCAAGGATATTATTGTATATTTTAAAATTTTACAAAAAAATAAAATTTTCTTTGACAAACAATATATAATAACTATCATAAATATATTAATACAATAAACAATCATATTTGATTTATTTATAATTTAAATGCTTGGATAAAATCCGGAGGATTTTATGAAAAAATCACTATTTTTGTTTTTCATCCTTTTTTTTATATTAGGTCATACACAAATTTTTGCGGAATCCGATATATCGTTAAAATCTCTTGAAGAGCTTATGGACATACAGGTAATTACTTCTTCTAAAGTACTTCAGCCTCTTTCAAAAACTCCGGCAACGGTTATAGTTTTAACTGACGAACAAATCAGACAGCGCGGTTATCAATGCCTTGACGATATCATAAATGATCTCCCTGGTTTTGATATGGTTAATGTATGGGGAACATGGCCTCTTCAATGGGCGCAGAGAGGAAATTACGGCGATGAAAATAAGAGAACATTATTTCTTGTTGATGGAATACTGGAAAACAATCTTATGGAAGGATCTGTTCTTGGAGGTCAGCAGTATTCTCTTCATAATATAAAACAAATTGAAATTTTATATGGTCCTGCTTCAGCCCTTTACGGAGCTAACGCTTTCGGAGGAGTAATTAATCTTATCACAAAAAATGGTTCTGATATAAATGGAAATAAGGTTGAAGTCGGTTATGGTTCATGGAACACAAGATATTTAAAACTGCTGTCAGGATATGAATTCAATGATTTTTCATATTCGCTTTCTTTCAGTATATTTTCTTCCGAAGGTCCGGTATTTTCAGAACGTCATCCTGAATATGATAACAGTTACATAGACGGGGCAAAATCAATATTAGGACGTGTAAAATTCAAGCACATAAAATTCGGATTTAACTTTTTTGACAGACCAATGGGCGAAGGAACATTCGGAAATGCTCCTACAGACGCATACGGGTTGCAGCCGTATGGTTATAATAACGAAAGCGCCGGCGGAAACATGGATGGTAAAATGGGACAGACCGGCAAAGTAACGAAATGGGAACCTAAAAATACAACAATATTTTTAACTGCTGATAATAAAATAAACGAAAATCTCGATTTCAAATTTACAGTATCATTAAGAAACACTAAACTAGACGGTTTCGAAGATCAGTTTTATGATACAAGCTGGGGATTGGCAGGCGAAACTTCAGGTTTCTACAAACAATATTATTCACACAATTCTCTTACTGCAGGAGCAGAATTTCAATTAAATTATATAATTAATGAATATAAAAACATAATATTCGGGTTACAGTACGATAACAGTATCATTTCAAAAAATTACATTCAGGGAGATGTTTACGCTTCAACTCTTATCGGAGGAATAGATTCATTTTTTGAAGATGTTTCTGAAATCAAATCTAAAATTCCATATATAGGAGCAACCAACTATGCATGTTATTTACAATATGAACACATTCCTGAATCTTATAGCAATATAAAGATTACATCAGGTCTAAGATATGACTATAATTCATTTTATGAATCTGTATTGACTCCAAGAATAGGGCTGGTATTAGCCGCATCAAAAAAAATAAATATAAAAGCCTTTTATGGAGAAGCTTTTAGATCCCCAAATAATTTCGAGATGTATTCTACATCAAATGTAAGAATATTAAATCCTGATTTAAAACCTGAAAAAGAAAAATCTTGCGAAGTGGTACTGGCATATACTCCACTGACGAATCTTACAGCAGAATGCAATATATTTTATAACAAATTTGAAGATCTTATTATTTCAAATGTTGATATCGGCGGCGGCAAAAAACAAAATAAAAATGCTGGGGAAGCAAGAGTAACAGGAATTGAATTAAAATCAAGATACAACACAAAATATAACATTTTTGAATTTAATTATACATACCAGAACCCAAAAAATATTACTGAAGATATTCAGATAGCAAATACAGCTAAAAATAAATTTAATTTGATTGTTACATCAACTTATATTCCTTATATTAACAGTTCAATCACGGCAAATTACGTTGGAAAAAGATCCGTTATTTCCACAAATCCAAGAAATGGGGTGGAGGGATATATTAATTTTGATTTAACTTTTACAGATAAAAAAAGATTTTTTAAAGATAAACTCGGTTTTATGCTGAAAATAAACAATCTGTTTGATACTGACTATGACGATCCAGGAATGAGATCAGCTTCAGGCGGCTATTACAGTACAACTCATCCTCAGCCAGGAAGAAATTTTCTTGCCAGCTTGAATGTTCAGTTTTAATTTAATCAAGATATAAGTTTCTGATTCTCAAGAATTCTTCTATATTTTTTACAAAAACATCTACTAATTGAGGATCAAAATGTTTCCCTTTCTGGTCTTTTATATATTCAACAGCTTTATCCACCGGCCAAGCGCTTCTGTAAACCCGGTCTGATGTTACAGCATCAAAGACATCAGCTAAAGATGTTATCCTCGCATTGATATCAATTTCAGTTCCTTTAAGTTTATTCGGATATCCTGTCCCATCGTATTTTTCCTGATGCTGAAGAGCTATAATTGCAGCTTCTCTGAAAATCATTTTATCCGCATTTTTAAGGATGGAATGACCTATTTTGGAGTGGGTTTTCATTATCTCATATTCATCAGGAGTAAGCTTGTCAGGTTTAAGAAGTATATGATCAGGAATACTGATTTTTCCAACGTCATGCATAATGGAAGCATACCACAATACATCTGCTTCCCTTTCATTCATTCCATAAAGAAGAGCAAGCATTTTAGTGTATTCCGCAACTCTTTTCACATGATTTCCTGTTTCTCCAGAACGGGCCTCAACTGTTTCTCCCAAAGTAATTATTATGTCTTTTTGAACTTCTTCAAGCTGCTGACTAAGGTTTAGATTATCGTATGCAATTGAAACATTGGCGCAGAATATATCTATCAGCCGTTTTTCCCATTCTGTAAGTTTTCTATTAGTCTCAAAAAAAACCACGTTATCTGAATTAAACTCGCTTTTAAAATATCCTATGTAATACTTATCAAAAAACTCACTTTTCCTCTGTTCAATAGATTGGCATAATTTCTGATAAATATCAGAAGTTAACGCTGTTTTGAGTGGCATATTTATTTGTTTTTCAAAATTACCTGTTCCTGCAAGAATAATAAAATCTTTCCCGTTATTATCTTTAGTTGCAGCAAAAGCCGATGCGTGGCCGTAAAGAGCATTTTTTTTCAAGTCAAGCAAAGATATCAATTGCGTCAGCATTCCGTATGAAAATTGACGCATAGAATGCATAACAAATATATTTTTTGAAGCATCAATAATTTTTTCAAGTCCTTGCCTGTTCAAATCTATTATCAAAAGATCATTATATGATCTGAGCGCTGAAATTATAGTCGTAAATAATTTTCTGGAAGTCAGTTCTGTTTTACATTTATAATCATTAATATCATAATTTACAATTATTGTTTCTTCAGGAGCCTGCCCGGGCTGACCCGTACGCAAAATAATACGCGTTAAAAGATTCTTAAGATCTTCCCTTATGAATTTTACAAGAACAAGACCGGCATCATCTGATTCCATCACCACATCAAGAAGAATTATTGCAAAATCAGGTATATTGGAAAGAAGAGATTTTGCTTCAGAAGCAGAATACGCGCTGAAAAATTCAAGTTTTCTGTTGTTAAAAACAACTTCAGAAAGAACTATTTTAGTAATATTATGTACTTCAGACTCATCATCAACAATAAGTATTTTCCATGTGTCGTCATGAATAAAATCATCAATATTCTGGTTTTCATCTGCAAATATCAAATCATCTTTTTCAGACATTCAAACACCTCAAAATAAATTTGTAAAACAAACACAAAAATATTAGTCTTATAAAAGTATGCTGTGAATTCATTTATAACGCCGCATTTCTATAAATTTTTTTCTCTGCCTACAGTCTTAGGTATTATAATAATAAAATTAACTCCTTCTCCTTCAACACTTTCACAGGTGATATCTCCACGTAATGTTTGAATAATTATGTTGTACAATATGTGCAAACCCAACCCGCTGCCCCCCTGTCCCTGCTTTGTAGTAAAAAATGGATTAAAAATTTTATTCATATATTCATGAGGAATACCTTTTCCGTTATCTGAATATCTGAAAATCAGGTGATCATGATACATTTCAACATCAAATTTTATGGTGCCGTTATCTATTCCATCAAATCCGTGCATAAGAGAATTCATAATAAAATTTGTAATAATCTGTGAAAATGCTCCAGGATAACTGTCAATTTCAATAGATTCGTCGCAATTTACTATAACAGAATGTTTTGTGTGTTTCAATTTAGGTCTAAGGCTTAAAATCATTGAATCAATATATTCTTTAAGTTTAAAAACCCTTTTTTCCTCAGAAGACTGACCTACTGCTATTTTTTTAAAACTCTGGATCAATTCAGCGGCTCTGCTAAGATTACTCAAAATTATATGATTGGTTTCTTCAGCTACGTTCAGATATTTTTCAAGATCTGACTTTTTCATAATATTATTTTTGAATTTGTTGCAGAGTTCTGTTGTTTTAGTTTCCAAATGGGATGCTGCGGTTACGCCTACTCCTACCGGAGTATTTATCTCATGCGCTATACCTGCCACGAGATTACCAAGAGCAGCCATCTTTTCCGATAAAATCAAATGTTTCTGGGTTTTTTTTAAAGTATCTAAAGCCTGATTTAATTCCTGATTTGCTTCTTTAAGTTTTACAGTTCGTTCTTCTATTTTCATTTCAAGTTTTTCGTTAAGATTTTTCAATTCATTTTTAGCCTCGTTTAAAGCTGTTTCTCTATGCTGTATCTGTTCTATCATAGCATTAAACCCTTTATAAAGCGTACCTAATTCATCACTGCGTTCTTCATCCAGCCTTAAAGAATAATTTGACGTTTCACCTATGCGCCGCATAACAACTGCCAATTTTAACACTGGCCTTGAAACAACAGATTGAAGACGCGCGGCTATTATATAT
>JAGOBX010000161.1 GCA_017999075.1 Candidatus Babelota bacterium
ATAGTGTATATCTGCTTTTTTATTTTTTGCTTTATTTTTTTTAACAAGCAGGGTTATTGCTATAGGCGTGCGCGAACCAGAACCAAATAATTTACCGCCTTCTTTCCGTGATAGTTCTCCGCTTGTTCTTTGATTCCCGCGCAGATTAAAAATATAGATTGTTGAGAATTCGCGTTCAAGACATTTTCTGAAACCGTCCTGCGAATTTCCATCAAGCCACGCGCCGTTTGAAATAAAACAGATTATCCCGCCGTGTTCTTTATCCAGTCGGTCAGATGCCCATCTGAATGCTTTGATATAAGCATCGTATAAAGATTTATTCAAGCCGGCATTTGATTCTGCGGCGTAAGTTTTTTCGATGCGCCTGTCAAGGTTTGGATAGCTTTGATTCTGAGCATTGTCATTCGCAGATTTCTGACCTATTGAATACGGCGGATTGCCGAGTATTACGCGTATCGGAGATTTGCGCTGTTTGGTTACGCGTTCGGAATTTTTCGGAAACATTTCAGAGAACAGTGAAGCGCCTTCGGCTGATTCGCCGAGTTGAAAAGTATCAGTCAAACAAATACCGTCAAATGAAATATAATCCTTTGATTTTTCACTGATTGAATGAAAAGCATTTTCAATGTTTATTGCGGCAATGTAATACGCGAGCAGCACAATTTCATTAGCGTGCAGTTCTTTGGTATATTTGCGTTTCAAATCTTTTTTGTCAATCAATCCGCTTTGCAGAATGCGCGTGATAAAAGTGCCTGTGCCAGTGAACGGGTCAAATATATGAACATTATTATCAGTTAAACCGCAATTAAATTCTTTCTGTAAAATATCATTGACAGAATTGATAATAAAATCAACTGCTTCAACCGGCGTATAAACAATCCCGAGTTTTTCAACCATTTTCGGAAATGCGGCTTTGAAAAATTTATCGTAAAGTTCGATGATAATCCGCTGACGGCCTTCGGCGTTATCAATACCTGACGCGCGTTTCCTGACTGATTCGTAAAATTTATCAAGCGTCTTAATATCTTTTTCAAATGCCTGTTCTTCCAGTAAATCAAGCATTTTCTGCATTGACACTGAAATAGGATTATTTTTGACAAACGAATAATCTTCAAACAACGCTTCAAAAACCGGTTTTGTGATTATATGCTGGGACAGCATTTCAACCGCTTCCTGCTGTGTGATGCTTGGATTGATATTATCCTGAAGACCTTTGAGAAATTTTGCAAACGCCTGTTTATGCGAGCCGTCCTGTTTGATTAAAAGATTTATACGCGCTGTGTGTTTATCAGCAATTTCAGCAACACTATGCGCCCACTGTTCCCAATAGCGTCTATCGCCAACTTTCTGAACCATCCGCGCAAATACAACACTCTGCAACTGTTCAAACTGCAAGTATAATTGCTCGTTAATTTCAGAATTCTTTTTATCTGCGTTTGATGCTGAATTCGGTTTTCCTTCTTCGTCAAAATAATTATCAGGTCTGCCTACTAAAATCTGGTCAGTCCGTTTTCTGTTTAATTCAATTTTATTTATTGTAGCGTTGAATCTGTCATCGTGCGCGCGCAACGCATTAAGAACAGTCCAAACAACCTTGTAGCGTTCGTTATCGTTCAGCGCCTTGTCCGCTTCAATATTTGACGGAACAAGAACCGGAATAATTATATAACCGTATTTTTTATTCGGCGCTTTACGCATTACTCTGCCGACTGACTGAACAACATCGACCTGCGAATTTCTGGCTGATAAAAACATAACAGCGTCAAGCGACGGCACATCTACGCCTTCGCTCAGACATCTGACATTCGTGAGAATTCTGCATTCATTTACAGAATCATTGTTATGCGGTCGGGGACCGCATTTTATAGTATCTGATTTCAGCCAGCCAAGCAGTTCATCGCGCTGAGGCGCTGACATTGTTCCGTCAATATGCTTTGAGGCAACTGAAATCATTTTATCTTTTTTATCAGCGGGCAGAGAATCAATATAAATAGCAGTCGCTTCATTAAATGTATCAGTAATTTTTTTTGATGCTATAATTTTCGGACAGAACGCTACCGCTCGTTTCATTGGGTCAGGGTCTGTTTCCTTGATTATTCCGTTGTCGCCGAGTATCTGTTTAGAAATCGCATTTATACAGCCGATAAGTTTTGACGCGTCGTCAATATCAATTTCATTTTCTTTATCTGAAATCATTTTTTGAATTGCAGGCGGCACATCGTTTTCGTTCATTGTCAAAATCAGAACTTTATAATCAGTGAGCAAACCGCGCTCAACTGATTCGCCGAAACCGATTCTGTAAATTTCTTCGCCGTATAATGCAGCATCGTCCATAGAACATAAAATAGCGTCTGCCTGCGCTGCTTTGCTTTTTGCATCATCACTGTATAATCGAGGCGTTGCGGTCATATACAATCTTTTTTTTGCTTTGATAAAATTATTATCGTGAACTTTTATGAACGCCGACGCGTCTTCATCAGCAAGCGAAACGCCGGTCGTGCGGTGCGCTTCATCGCAGATAATTAAATCAAATTCAAATAAATCTGCATTTGATTTTTGTAAATTTTTATGCAGATATTTCTGCGCTTTTGCAATAACATCTATTGATTGATAAGTTGAAAATACAACTGTCATACCGGCAGTTGTTTTATTTGAAAGACGGCGGCTTATATCTTTGACATTTGTTGACGCGGGCAATGCTAAATCAATTACGCTGAATGTATCTGTATCTTCGTTTTTAGTTTTCTTTTTTGAAACTTCAGGGTCTGAACAAATACAGATTGCGTTTATCGGCTCTGAAGAATCAGCCGACCATTCGCGCAATGTCTGACCAACAAGCGCAATCGAAGGCGCGAGAAATAAAATCAGACCTTTGCCGTTAGTTTCGTTTTCAGCGATTTTAAGGGCAGTGAATGTCTTGCCGGTTCCGCACGCCATAATAAGTTTGCCGCGGTCAAATTCCTTGAAATATTCGTTAGTTTTTTCAAGCGCTTCTTGTTGATGAGGAAATAATTTTTTTTTTGCCAAGCGAGAATCTTCGCCTGAAATGCCTTTGTCAAGTTTTATCCAGTCAACTGCGGACTGCTGTAAATCATAAAGGTTCAAGCGCGTAACTGGCGGGTTCTGATTTTTTAAAGTTTCTTCAGCGTTTGAACTCCATTTATTTGTTGTGGAAATCCAGAGCCGCTGCGCGAAACGGACGGTCTGCATATCTTCGTTTTTAAATTCTTTACTTGAAGTGGAAAGAAAAGTATCAACTGCTGCTTTGTCTATTGCAGTGTCTTCAGCAAAACATTTGCACTGAACTGCCCAGTAATCGCAGTCGATAGTTTGCGTCACCAAATCAATACCCGAATCAATGCCTCCGAATTCCGAGCGGAACGGAAATTCATTCCATAGCCATACATTTTTTAAAGTGTAAGCATATTTCGGATCAGTTTTGAGATACGCCTGAATTAATCGTTCAAAGCGGTCTCCTTTGTCGCGTTGCGAAAATGCAAGTTTCCTGTATTTTTCGATGATTTTATCGAATGACATTATTTCCTCAATATGTATTCTTGGTTAAAAGTATATGCAACCAACTGAATTGTCTCTACAATGTCGAGACAATCTTTAAATGATAAGGTATAATAAAAATTTAAAAAATCAAATAAATATTATTATAAAATTTCTGAATATCATCGCTGAATATATGCCAAATATTTGAAAATGATATTGACAAGAAAAGTCAATATGCATCTTTCTGATATTGACAAAAAAAAATCAATATGCGTTGATTTGACATTGACAAGAAAAGTCAATGTGCTTCTTTCTCAGATTAATAAAAAACATCAATATGCGCATCTTTTAATATTGACAAGAAAAGTCAATGCGCTTCCTTTCTGATATTGACAAAAAATATCAATATGCAATAATTTAAAATTGACAAGAAAAGTCAATGTGCTTATTTCTCAGATTGACAGGAAATGTCAATGTGCTTATTTCTGAAATTGACAAGAAAAGTCAATATGCTTCTTTCTGATATTGACAGAAAAAATCAAGAATTTATTATTAGTCTGTTCTCGTGATTTTTTTCAATACGAGTATTTTTTACCGTATATTCAAAATAAATAAAATCACCAACCTGTCAGATTTGGTTTTTTCAATTAAGAATAATTTATGCTGGCCAAAAGAGATTAAATAATAAATTCCCCAACTTCTCACATGTATCTGCGTAACTTGAAAAGTCGGGGGTTGATATACGCGGTTTGTTATTTCTTTTTCGCCGCTGCTTTTTTGACCGGAGCGGCTTTAGCTGCTGCCTTTGCTGCTACAATGTCCGCATTAACTTTTTTCAATACTTCTTTTGCTTCTGCTGATTCTTTACTCAACTTAGCTACTTTTGCTGTTAGCTGTGCTTTCTTTTGTTCTAACTGTTTCAATGATAATGTCATGTTAAATCTCCTTGAATATATTAAAATAAAAAATATTTTCAAACTATTTAGTTTTAGCTTTTTTCGCTGATTCCTTGAACGCTTTGCCAAAGGAAAATTTAGGAACTTTTGTTGCTGGTTTTGCTGCGATAGTCATTTCCGCGCCTGTCAAAGGATTTCTGCCCTGACGTTTTTTTGTCGCGGGTCTAACACGGACAAAGAACTTTCCTACGCTGCCGAACGGAATGCGTGAACCTGTTAATACACCCGCACTAATAACTTCAATATAAGCTTCTACAGCCGCCTTTGCCTGTTTCTTGGATAACTCAGCCTTTGTAGCAACAAAATCAATCATCGAGTTTCCTGTGAATTTTTCCGGGTATTTAACTTTAGCCGGAACAACTGCTTTCTTTTCAACTTTTGCCATAATTTTAAATCCTCCAAATAAATAAAAAATTATAATATTATTTTTATACCTGAAAAACATTAAAAATCAAGGGAATACTTCATTTTATTTTAAAATTCAAATCCGCGGATAGTCGGGACATAAGTCTTTCAGTATGAAATTATAAGTTTCGTCTTGATGATTTTGAATGATTACCGTGCTCGCTGCATCGCAAAATTTCAACAGCCAGTCGCGGCAATTTCCGCAGGGCGTGAAAAAGTTAGCGTTCGCAACAATAGCGATTTTTACGCCTTTACTTTTTGTTTTCACTAATTGGACGACAGCGCAAACTTCCGCGTGAACGCCGTTACTCCAAGGTCCGCCGACATTCCAGCCGAGTATGATTTCATCAGTTTCCGTTGCTATCGCGCAGCCGACTTTGATATCGCCTGACGGCGCTGCGTATTCGCGCGCTTCCCATGCTTTTTTCAATAGAGTTTCATTTTCAATCATTTTATTAATCCTTGAAACATTTAAAAATTTTGATGAAAAAATTAATACATTATTTTCTGGCATTTGTCAATTTACTTGATTAGCCATATTAATTATTTACAGCGTATTTTCAAATATAAAAAACGAGATTGACAAGAAAAGTCAACTTTTGTTTGTTTGAAATTGACAAGAAATGTCAATGTGCGTCTTTCTCAGATTGACAAGAAAAGCCAATGTGCTTATTGTTTTTGATATTGACAAAAAATGTCAATGTGTATAGGGCATTAAACAATAGCATTAAACCACATTAATATTATTATATGGTTTTCGACGCGGCTTCGTTCATCTTGGCGTAAGACGCCGTTGCGTTTTAATGTGATTTTTCTGCCAGCCTGCAACAGCGTTTACGCCTTGAAAGTTAGCTGCCGTACTTATTCTTTAATTTGTTCTCTAATATATAAATAGCATTATCCGTTAATAAATCTTCTGATACAAAAGCATTTAAAGAAATCAAAGAACCTTTAGCCCGGATATTTCACGAGTAAAATAAAAAAAGCAAATAAAAATCAATAAAAAACAATACTTAAAACAAAAATTATTCATAAAAAAGAGTATACAAAAAATGTGCTAAAAAAAACAAAAAAAACATTAAAGTTTTTCGAGAAATTGCCGAAATAATAAATATAAAAAATATATTTAGAGAGTGTGTAAAAATGAGCAAATCGAAGAAGATAAAATTTAAAGGATTAAAAAAACGGGAAGTTATGGCTGATTTCAGTGGCGGGAAAATAACAAGTGATGCAGGTCTGATATTATTCCGAGAAATTGAAAAGAAACATCAAATTATAAAACGAATGAGCAACTGTATTCAAGATACGCGAGAACAGAATAAAGTATTACACAGTGTTGAAGAATTAATGAAACAACGAGTTTACGGAATTGTGGGCGGATATGAAGACGGTAACGATCACAAAGAATTAAGAAAAGACGAATTATTAAAACTTTTATGTGAAAAAGAACCCGATTGCGAAGAAGCGTTATCAAGCCCGTCAACAATAAGCCGGTTTGAAAATCGAGTGGTCAGAAAAGAATTATTTGAGATGAGTAAAATATTAGTGGATGATTTTATAGAGAGTTATAAAACCGCGCCGAAAGAAATAATATTAGATTTTGACGCAAGCGATAATCCGGTTCATGGAGAACAGGAAAATCGTTTTTTTCATGGATATTATAATGAATACTGTTTTTTGCCGCTATTTGTATTCTGCGGTGAAAAACTGCTTGTAAATTATTTGCGTCCGGCGTGGTACGGAGCGGCGCATCATACTTGGGCGATATTAAAATTATTGGTTCAAAGAATAAGGACATCCTGGCCAGATGTAAAAATAATTTTTCGAGGTGACGCTGGTTTTTGTAAACATTTGATGTTCAATTGGTGTGAACGCTTTAATGTTGAATATATCGTTGCTATAGGAAAAAACAAACGAATAGAAAAACTTGCTGAAAATATTATCAACGAATCAGAAGAAAAATACAAACAGACAAATGAAAAAGTGCGGGAATTCGGTGAAATAAAATATGCCGCTGAAACTTGGAAAAAAGAACGTCGTGTAATCATCAAAGCAGAACGTCTTGAAGAAAAAATGAATGTAAGATGTATAGTGACAAATAATGAAAAATTATCAGCGCAGGACTTATACGACAAAGAATATATCCCTCGTGGTGATATGGAAAACAGAATAAAAGAACACCAGCTCTTTCTTTTTTCGTTAAGAACAAGCTGTCATGAATTTGCGGCTAATATGTTTCGAGTTATGCTGTCTTCAATCGCATATGTACTTTTTGAAAAATTTCGGAGTATAGCTCTGAAAAATACAGAGTATGCAAAAGCTCAATGTTCTACCATAAGAAGCAAATTTATAAAAATAGCGGCACTAATAGTTTCAAACAGCAGAAAAATAACATTTAAAATTGCAAGTCAATTTCCTTATCAAGAATCATTTAGACAAATTTGCGTTAATTTGAATTGAATAAAAAAAATCAAACAAATTCATTATTATTTCAGTAAATAGCGTTATATGTAAAAGGTCTGTTTTCCCTTTGAAATTTTTTCGGATTTTTTAACTGCTTCTTTAAAAAAAAATCTTTTATTTTTTACAAAACCTTTTTTTGATTAGTTTTTTTGATGATTTAATCTGAATATTTGAATTGTTGATAATCCAGCAACTTTACTTTAAATTCGTGAAATAT
>JAGOBX010000162.1 GCA_017999075.1 Candidatus Babelota bacterium
AAATTTGTTATTACAGGCATCGATAACCCAGATAAAATTCAGAATGATTTTGTTTCAACCTTGCGCGGCGAAAAATTTAATATCGAATTGGCTACAACAGGTTATATTCATAAAACTGAAAACGGTACAGTAATAGTATTTAAAATTGATGCTATGCCAAGACAAGCAAAACCAATTTATTATGGTAATGATATTCGCAATACATTTCTAAGATTCGACGGATCAACTCAAAAAGCTTCTAAAGATGAAATCGCAAGAATGGTTAGAGAATCCAGTGAAAAATCGAGTGACAGTATGATTTTAAATGGTTTCGGTATTGATGATTTGGATCAGAATTCTATCCAGATATTCCGAAGATTTTTAGAAGCACGCCAGCCAGGACATTTTTTATTATCGTGCAGTATTTCAGATTTATTAGAACAATTGCAGGCAGTTGTTAAAACAGGCAAATCAGAATATACGCTAACATCATCTGGATTATTATTGTTCGGAAAAAGCGTCAGGATTCTAAATTAATTTCCATCATATTTTATGGATTTTCTTGATAAGCGTGGAATTGATAAAAAAGATATGATTAATAAACGCTGGGTTGATCGTTACAGTTCGGAAGAAAATATTATCAATACATTTGTAGAATTCAATAGGCGGTTACGAAATCTAATTCCAGAACCATTTTCTTTATCCGCTGATGATTTGACAAGAAATGACGATAATACTGCCAGAAAAGCAATACGCGAAGCATTGGTTAATATACTGATTCATATGGATTATTTTGACCGTAAGGGCGCAAGAATAACCGTATATGATGACAGGATTGAACTCTATAATCCAGGATGTTTGAGATTTGATAAAAAGCGGTTATTTAAAGAGCATATTACTGAACCTCGAAATCCGTCGCTTGCTAAAATATTCCGAATATTGCAATGGGCTGAACGAACCGGTGAAGGAATGTTCACTATCCGCAATGGATGGACTGAATTCGGTTTTTTAAGCCCAAAGATCAAGGATGACAAAGAACTCAATTACTTTGAATTGACACTGCCGCTTGTAAAAAAAACAGCAACTGCAACATTTACTGCCCGCATTGAATCAAATAAAAAAAGTGACCAAGATAGTGAAAAAGTGACTAAGTTATCTGAAAAAAGTGACCAAGTTGATGAAAAAGTGACTAAGTCGCTTTATAACGATAAATACGATAAACTTATTAAAATTTTAGAATTTCCTGATAAAAAAGAAATGACTAAACCCCAGCTTAAAATCATTGAAAATGTTAGAAAAATATTAGAAAAATGCCTGGAACCAAAAGAAATTAGCGATTTAATGAAACTAATAAATCAAAAGCACAGAACTTATTTCCGTAACAATTATATTAATATTATGCTGAAGGCGCAATTATTAGATATGGTTATTCCCGATAAACCCAACAGCCCGAATCAAAAATATTTTACAACAAACAAGGGTAAAGAAATATTAAATTAAAATATAAGTTAATGTTCGGATATAAAATAACAGAATATTTTTGAAATAAAGATTAGACGGGTTGGACGGCATCTGAAAATTCAACTGATATATTGAATGGACATATTTAGTCCTTATTTGAATATTTTATTTTAAACTTACGGACAATAATTTTATCAATTATATTATCCCTTTGTAAATAATAAAACCAATAATTTTTTTATTTGAAATTTTCTAAAAAGAATGAATATGCCGATAATCATTATGTCATATTTTTTCTGATGATAATTGGGATGAAATATTAAAAAAACAAGTATTTTAAATTATTTGTTTTTTATCTATTTTATCAGCCATCTCCATAGAGGAATGACAGTAATGATTTTATTTGCTATTTGCAGGGATTGGCTGTTTCCGTTTTGAACTATTATGGTTCCTGAATTTTTATTGAAATAATCGAGCGCCGCGAGCAGAGAATTTATTTCTCTGTTTTTTGTTTCGACATTTGACAAATCTTGACAGACCTGAATTATTTCAGTAATTTTTTTACCTTCACTGATAATAAAATCAGTTTCTTTACCGTCGCGCGATTTCCAGTAATGTATGCGCATTGCCGCATTATCATTCTGCATTCGCCTAAGTTCAAGAAAAACTATATTTTCAATCCGTTTACCTGTATCTTCCAATGAATACAAATTAATAAATCCTATATCATTCAAATAAATTTTCGGGAATGATTTATCCTGATTTTTCAACGAATAATCAAATCTGCGAAGCGGATGAATATAAAAACAATCTTCCATAACTGAAAAATATTCATATAAAATATTTTTGCTTAATTTTAACCCCTGCGATTTTTTATCATTAAAATATTTATTCAAACTTATTTCGCGCGTAAAACTAATTGTTAAATAACTTATAAATGACCGGATTAATTGCGAATTCTTGATTTTATATCTGTCAATTATATCTTTATAAATTATCAAATCAAAATAATCCTTTAAAATTTTTAACTTATCTCTTTCATTATTTGTCTGTATGATTTCAGGAAAACCGCCGAACCAGATATACTCGTCGAGATAATGTATTATTTTTGCTTGACTCGCAGAACTAATTTTATTTTCCGAATATTCAAATTCTTTGAATTTTAAAAACTCCTTAAAAGAACAGGTCAGCATTGTATAAGTTATAGCGCGTCCTCGCAAAGCTGTTGCTATTTCTTTACTCAGCAAATTTGACGATGAGCCGGTAATATAAATATTGAATTTTCTTTCATCGTGTAACGACCGTAAAGCATTTTCCCAACCGTCAATAACCTGCGGTTCGTCTATAAATAGATGCAGTTTTTTATTTATTGATTCAGGAAATATTGAATAATAAATTTCTATAAGTTTATGAATCTCGGCGTATTTCAATTCCCGCAAATACACATTTTCAAAATTCAAATATATTATTTGTTTTTTTGAGACATTGTTTTCAATCAATGCGTTTATTTTTCCGAATAGCCGATATGTCTTGCCGCAGCGGCGACAGCCGATTATGGTTTTGATTTTATTTGAATCACTTAATTCAATATCCCGCTGTATAAGTTCTAATAAATCACTCTCATAAAAATCAAGAAAATATTTTTTTACAGATTCTACATCCATAATATTTGTCCTTATCAATAAATAAAAAAAATAATATTATTTCCTTTCGTATAAGGAAATAATATATACAATAAAGTAAGTTGTCAAGTGAAAAAAATTAAATTATTGCAAAAATAATGCTTTTTTATAATATAGAACATCAGGAGACAGGTTCTGGATTTAAAAACAGGAGAAAAAATAAGATTATGAATACAATAATATTAAAAAGCGAAAAAGTAAAATTTGACGATTTTATTTTTTATTGGTAAGATTTTTATGCTTATCCGAATGACCACATATATACTAACAATATTTCAGCAAGAAAATATAAATCAATTCATTTGCATGAACTATATACTTGGAAAAACGGAATAAGATTAAGTATGGAAAAAAAGAAATCTTTAAATGAAAAAATTATTTCAAAAATTAATATTATTAATAAAATTAAATTCGGCTTTTGTGATAATGAAGATTGGAAAATTGATATTAATTATTTTAATAATGAATTTGCTGATGTTAGCAGTATTTGGAAAATATTTTTATCCGCATATGCTTTCAAAGGAAATTTCGACGTTTTTATTTGATATAATAAAAAAAACAATACTTATGTCAACTTTATGTGTGTTTGTTCACAAAATTCAACCCAATAAAGAGAGAATTATCTCTTTTCTTCCAGTATTTATATTTCGAAAAACAATATTATTGTATGTCTATTTTGCCCTATATTCCAAAATCGACACGGCTATTTTGGAATGGTATATAAAATTGACTTGTTTTTTATTTTTTATATTTTATACTTTTTAATGAAAATTTTATTATAAGACGGATGAAAAAATGAAAATTTACGAACGATATATTGAAACTTATTTATTTGAACTGCCGAAAAAAATGTTTTTTCTGTATGGACCGAGACAGAGCGGAAAAACAACTACGGCTAAAAAGATTATCAAACAAAAAGACGGTGCTTATTTCAATTGGGATGATTTGGCTGTCAGGCGCGAGTATCTGAAAAATCCGCGCTTCTTATATGATTACATAAAGCCGGGAAAAGAAAATATTTTTGTATTTGATGAAATACACAAACTGAAAAATTGGAAAAATACGCTTAAAGGTATTTACGATGAGTTTTCAGACAAATGTAAAATAATTGTAACTGGAAGCGCGTGGCTCGATACTTTTCTAAAAGCAGGCGATTCGCTTGCAGGCAGATATTTTGCTTATAAATTTAATCCTTTTGGCATATCTGAGTTTGCGCAGGAATTCTCAATCATAGAAAATAATGCTTTACCTCTGTCTTTTGAATGGATACAAAACCATTTACAGGATTTCCAATTAAAAAATAAAAAAACAGAAAAATCATTTGAAACTTTATTTCGCTTAAATTCATTTCCTGAACCTGTTATCTCAAATAACAGTAATTTTGTGAATAAATGGTCAAACGACTACATCAGGCAGATATCGCGTGAAGATATTCAAACACTTGCGAACATTGAAAATATAACAACTGTTGAAAATTTAATGTTTTTACTGCCGGAGCGGATAGGCAGTCAATTACAGATTCAATCAATTGCCGAAGATTTGCAAATAACATATAAGACAGTTGCTAAATATATTGATTTATTAAAACGAGTTTTTCTGATTTTTGAAGTATCGCCGTATAATAAATCATTAAGCAGGGCAATAAAAAAAGAAAAGAAAATTTATTTTTATGATTATTCTCTCACAGCAAACGATGGAAGCAGATTTGAAAACTTTGTTGCCTTAAATCTGCTAATGTATATAAATCGTCTTAATGATTGCGGACTGGGTTCATACAGTTTGCATTTTTTAAAAGATAAAGACGGGCATGAAGTGGATTTTTTAATCGCGCATAAAACCAAACCGGTATTACTGATAGAAGTTAAATTAAGCGAAACGGATTTAAGTAAATCATCGCATTATTGGATAAATAAATTAAATATTCCATTTATTCAGGTTGTAAAAAATATGGATACCGCTATCCAAAAACAGAAAAATGTATTGATAATACCGGCAGCCGGATACTTGCAATATTTAACATAAAAAAATCAGAAAACCTACAAAAATAAAACAAACAATCGCGCCCTAAAAGTTAAAAAGTGGTCGGAAAATGGTCGGAAACATTTTTTAGCGATAAAACATTGATAAATAATACTTTAAACGAGGTGAAATACGGCCTTACAAGCCGGTGGTCGGGGGTTCGAGCCCCTCAGCGCCCACCATCCAACCAATTGATAATCAAAGCTTTATACACACTTTTCAAGCCCTGACGAAACAGGGCTTTTTTTGTTGCGACCAAGATGCGACCAAACTTTTGGCAATTTCATAATAGATTCATACAGCACTTTTATATTCTGAATTTTTTGATAATGCCTTATTGAACCTCGAGGATTTTTTCCGCATAAAGCATTTATTATCGGCTGCGATACTCCGCTTTCAGCAAGCATACTTATAAATGTATGCCTGAACTGATAAGCAATATACTTATCCGAAATTTTTCTGAAACGCTTAGATAGATACGGACGCAAATTAGAACGCTGGGTATTGCAATTCAATAAATAACCGCTCTCACAACTGTCGGCTAAATATTTTATCTCATTATGCAAAGGTATTATTGTGCGTTTTTGAGTTTTACTCTCAACAATATCAATAACTGTATACTCATTTATTTGCTTAATATTTTCCTTTTTCAAATCAAGCGCATCCTGACATCGAAGACCCGTGTAAAATAAAAGCATACAGTAATTAAATATTATTTCATCGACGTTTTTGGCTTTTTCAAATATCTCAATTAAATCATCGTAAGGAATTGGACTTCGCTCGTTTTCAATATTCTCACAAGGCATTTTAACATTTAAAAAAGGGTCGCGTTCGCGATATTCCATTTCTACCGCTAACCGCATAATCTGACGCAGTATCATACAATATTTTCTTACTGTTCCCGCAGACCTTGTTTTTAAAAATTCATTTTTGAAATGTTCTATGTTCATATAATTAACATCATTAATTGCGTATTCTTTCCAATACTCAAGTAAAATGTTAATACGATGTTCTTCATCCGCGCGCTTTTCTAAAAAAACGGCATTAAAATATTTTTCTGAAAATTCTTTTACTGTCAAATTTTTTAAAGATACATTTTTTAATTCTCTTGACTTTGACAACTTATTTTCTATTTCAGAAATATATTCATACACCTTTTTAATATCATCCATCGGTATTTCAAAAGAAACACCCTTTTGATTTTTTAACTGACATTTCAAATTTGATTTTTCAATGCAAGATAATGTGAAAATTTTTGTCAAACGCTGCTTGCCATATCCAATAATGATTTTCAACCTTGAAGATTTTCTTTTCTTCTCTGTAAACGGATAAAATCTAATACTTAAATCTTCATTCAATTCAGCACCTCCAAAGAGGGCTTATTCGCTCATTAAATCAATTAAAGTATTATTGTCATTTTTTGTCAAGAAAATTATATTAAAAAATGAATTTAAATAGCAGACACCCTGACAGAATCAGCCGCAATATCATTAAAACGCAAAATATCGTTTCTATCTACTAATTTTTTTTCTCTATAAAAATCAAAATCACACGGTAATTTAAATATATCATTTCTTATTATTTCCATATTTGTCCACAAATAATTTTTTAATGTTCCCTCTGGTAATTTTCCAAGCAGAAAATTTATATGCGTTTCGTTCACATCTTTATTTGACAACTCAGAGGCAAAAGTATGACGAAATTGAATAGGCGTATATTTATTACATATCTTCTTGAACTTTTTACTCATCGAGGCAACTAAATTTTCCCGCGAACCATTATACTCAAAAATATAGCCGTTATCTCTATTTTGCAAATATATTTTCTCAACCGCCGGTAATATTGGGATATATGTAGTTCTATTAAATAATCTTAATTTATGGTCTTTAACCGCAAAGCACTTCACACCATTTTCTATCGCAATATTTTCAAAAGATAAATATTTTAAATCCACAGGTCTTAGCCCTGTCAAATATATCAGCAAACAATATTTAAATAAAATCTCATTGGTTTCATATATCTTTTCTTGTAACAGTGCCAACTCTTGACTTTCAATCGGTTTCTTTGTTTTTTCAATTACATTTGCCGGAATTTTTACATCGTCATCATCAAAAGGATTCAAAGATATAAAATTTAATTTTAACGCTTTTTTCAAGATTAAATTTAATAGGATACAATATTTCCTTATGGTTGAAAAACTTTTACCCTTTCCAATCAAAGTTTTTTTTACAAAATTATAACCCGCCCCGCCGACTTTGAATTTTTCAATTAATTCATTTATCATATCCGCATCAATACCTTTTATTTTTTTATTTTCAAAATGCTTTTTTAATATTTCAAGTTTGTATTTTTCATTAATATGTGTTTCAACC
>JAGOBX010000163.1 GCA_017999075.1 Candidatus Babelota bacterium
AATGTTATAACAATTAATATAAATATGCCTTATTTAGACGGGATAAAAAGTATTCAGCTTATTATGGCAGAATGTCCTGTCCCAATAATAGTTATAAGCGCTTATACTACTGATAAGGAATCTGAAAAAACAATAGCTGCGTTAAGTGCAGGGGCAGTTGATTATATAGGGAAACCTGACGGAGAAGTTTCTACAACATTAAACAAGTATTCTGAGATAATAATAAATAAGATAAAGGTTGCAGCTTCAGCAAATGTTAAAAAAATTCAAATTCAGACGAAAAAAAATGTTATTAAAACAGCTGTTTCAGATTACAGCGACAATATAATATTGATAGGCATATCAACCGGCGGACCGTCAACGTTAAAACAACTGTTTTCATTACTAAAACCAAATATGGATTTTACTATGGTAGTTGCGATTCATATAACGGAAATGTATTCGCAAAAATTGTGTGAATTGCTTGATGAAGTATGTCCATATAAAATTCAGCGTGCAGAAGAAGGAATTAAACTGAAGAGAGGTAGTATTTATATATGCAGCGGCGGACATAATACTGAATTGACATTTGATATGAAATTAAAAAATTCCGGTGTTTTGCCTAAACAGGTATATGTTCCTTCAACAGATGTTTTATTTACTTCAGCATTAAAACATGTTAAGACAAAAAAAGTGATGGGTATGGTCCTGACAGGAATGGGTAACGATGGCAGTAAAGGAATGATAGAGTTGCATAACGCAGGAGCAGTTACAGTAATACAGGATGAAAAAAGCAGTGTTTTATACGGAATGCCGAAAAGCGCAAAACAGACAGGAAAATATAATTATGAACTTGCGTTAACGGATATGCCTGCAATAATTGAAAAGTTTACGGTTAATAAATTGAGAGGGTGATAAGTTATGGCTAAAAAACCGCGTGTTATGATTGTTGACGATAATAAAACAATGCGGACAATAATCAATGAAATATTCCATACTGCAGATTTTGAAGTTGTTGCAGTTGCGGAAAACGGAAAAATTGCAGTTGAAAATTACACTAAATTTAAACCTGATATCGTTACTATGGATATACTTATGCCTGAAATGAACGGACTTGAAGCAATAAGACATATCAGGTTTTCAGATGATACAGCAAAGATAGTTGTTATTAGTTCTCTTAGTGAAAAAACTGAAATGAAAAAATGTTTGCTTGCGGGAGCCGCATATTATATGATAAAACCGTTTGAAACAGAAGAATTGATAAAAATATGTTCCGGAATAATAAGCGGTGACGTTCATATAAAAAATGTTTTATAATTAAAGCATTTATTTGATTTTGGTTGGAGCCGGGACATTTCGAAAAAGCAAAGACAGAAAATCACGGAACCCACTTTATTATAAATTGATTTATTACAAATTATTGTTAAAGTCAAATTATTATTCCTGTTGAAGAAATGCTGAGGTGAAATTAATGAAAGATTCAGAATTTAGAATTCTTGTGGTTGATGATTCTGATGCTTTGCGCGGAATGCTGAAACAATTTTTTAAACAGTATACTGAATACCAGATATTTGAGGCTGCTGACGGATTGGAAGCTTTGAGTTTTCTTGAAAGTAATGATGTTCATTTAATTATTACTGATATTGTAATGCCTCATCTTGACGGATTAAGTTTATTAAAACAAATTAAATACAAAAAACCTGAAGTTCCGATTATAGTAATCAGCGGATATAATACTTTAGCAAATATAGAGACTGCATTTAAATATTATGCTATAAAATTTTATTCAAAACCTTTTGAATGGGATGATTTAAGCAATACAATAAAAAAAGCAAAATCAATTTATGAAAGCACGAATGCAGCCAAACAGATGTCAGATACTGTTGATGTAAGGATAAGGGTTAAAATTGAACCGACAAACTCAAAAATGATAAGGTATATTATAAATAAAATGATTGAAGTTATAACTAATTTGTATATGATTAATTATGAGCAGGGAACCAAGATATATGTTTTGCTTACTGAATTTTTTCTTCTTGGAAAAAATTTTCTTAAAAGTTTGTCAAAAGACAGTTATCTGACTTTCGAATATAATCAGGAAAATTCAAAATTGGAATTTACCATAGAAGATTCTAAAAATGAATTAAATTTTAGAAGTATTCTTGAAGCTTCGAATATAGAACTGGTTGGAGGACTGCGCGCATATGCAGATGATATACAATTTGCGAATGACGGAAAAAAAATCATTGTAATAAAAAAATTATAAAATTGAGATGAGTTTAAATTATGGAACAAGACAATATACCTGTCCAGTGTTATAAATGTAAAAAGATTAAAGATGAAAACGATTTATGGCAATTTCATGAAGGAAAAGCAGAGCATATAGAATTTGCCAACCATACGATATGTCCTGACTGCATAGAGAAAACCCACTCCGAAATGCAGGTTAAATATATATTCAATGAATTTGCATCAAGAATTAATAATATTTTCAAAAATTTAAAAGTTTTTTGTTTCAGCAACAATAATTCTTTGAAAAATATGATAATTTCTAATTTTAGCAAAACAGGAATAAAAGTTGATTTGTTTGAAATGAAAGATTTTGCAAATAAGAATATTGCTGCTGACGATAATCAATTATCTGTTTTTATTGCTGATATTGAAAATGAAACTGAGTTGAATCAGACTTTTGAAAAATTAAAGAATAGAGGGATTATAATATTTATTATAGAAAAAAAACATATAAATTATTATTTAAAATTTATTGATACAGGAAATACGGATTATTTATTTAAAGATTTTTTTCCGGAAGAAATAATATGCAAAATATATCTGCTTTTATCTCGGAAGACTGAAAAAAAAATGTTGAATTCGGAAATTAAATCTTTGAAAACGAAAAAAATAGAGTTGCTTAATCAGTTAATGCTTTTTCAGGATTCGGAATCAGCGGCAGCGCTTGATGTTTTGAAAGAATCCAACGACAAACTAAAAACAAAGCTTGAAGAATTGAAAAAAATTGTAAGTTCTAAGAATTTGCAGATTATGGATTTATCGGAAAAAATAGAAGAATCTGAAATGTTTGATAAGACCACTCGATTTAAAAATTTTTACGGTTTGTATGATTTTTTATCTAAAGAATCAAAGAAAATGATGAAAAGCGGTTATAAATGCGTAATTGCCGAAATAAATTTTAAAGTATTAACAGATTTATCTGAACCTGTTTTATATTCGTCTGCACCGGAAGATTATTTTATGGGATATGAAGAATATTTAAAGAATGCTTCTGATATTATAAAAAAAAATGTTGGTAAAAATGATTTTGCTGTAAGAATTTCTTTCAACAAAACGATATTATTTATGATTGATAAAAATATGGAATCTGCTATACCTGTAATTGAAAAAATAGAAACAGAAATAAATAACTGCACGGAATCAGGGTTTTCTTCGGTTATATCTCTTTTTGAACTTGACAATAATTCGAGATTGGAAAATATTTTTTTAATTTTGGATAATTCTTTGGAGGCGGAATAATATGATTCATGAAATTGTAGAAAAGGAATCCGATGAATTTGAAAATCTGGATACTTTACATAATATTTTAAAAATTCTTTCTAAACGGGATATAAAAAATTTACCGCCTGATTTTTTTGTGAACTTGAATATTATAGTGGAAACATATTCAAGCCAAGATAAAGGTACGGATTTTTTATTGAAATTGTTTAATGAAATGGGAGATGATGAAATAGTAGCTTTTGTATTTAATTCCGGAGAACGGAGAAACCGGCCGAAATTAATTATTGTCAACAATGATATTGAAATTGATTTATACGGCGGATTTTTCAGAAAAATGGTTGATCATATTATTGAGATGAAACCTGAAATTGAAAAAACATTATCAAAAAAAGAAATATTTGATATTTTACAGAATTTATTTTTGGAAAATTTGAAAGATTTTTTTGATAAGGAAAAATTATATAAAAAATTTGTTGAGAAAGTTTAAAATTTATTTTTGAGGGGAATTATGAAAATTACTTTTATTGGAGCTGCAAAATGTGTAACAGGTTCTTGTTATCTTGTAGAAGCGGGAAAAACTAAATTTTTAATTGATTGCGGAATGTTTCAGGGGTTGAAAGAAGTTAAAGAACGAAATTATGGAGAATTTGATTTTAATCCTGCGGAAATAGAATTTGTGCTGCTGACTCATGCTCACATAGATCATTCCGGACTAATTCCGAAACTTTTTAAAAAAGGATTCAAGGGTAAAATTATTGCTACTTCTGCGACAGTAGAGTTGTCTGAAGTTATGCTTCCTGACAGCGGACATATTCAGGAAACTGAATGTGAACGTAAAAATAAAAAATATTTAAGACGCGGTCAGAAATTAATAGAACCAATATATACTGCAGCTGAAGCACATAATTGTTTGAAACATTTCAAAAGGATAGATTATGATATTTTGACTGAGGTAAATGAAAATTTAAAGTTTTGTTTTAGAAATTCAGGGCATATTCTTGGATCTGCTCTTGTAGAATTATATTACAAAGATAAAGATTCAAAACTCAAAGTGGTTTTTACTGGAGATATTGGCAACAAAAATCAGCCTATAGTAAAAGATCCTCATTTAATTGAAGAAACCGATTATTTGATAATAGAATCAACCTATGGAAATAAAATTCATGAAATCAGGGATATTACTAAAAAAAGAGAACAGTTGAAAAATATAATACTTAATGCTTTGAAAAAAGGGGGAAATATAATTGTTCCTGCTTTTGCAGTAGAACGCACTCAGGATTTGTTGGTTGAACTTAATATTCTTTTAAAAAATAATGAGCTTCCTCAATTCCCTATAATAATTGATTCACCGCTTGCAATATCTGCTACTGAAATTTTTCAGAGACATCATCAGTATTTCAGCGATAGGGTTATGGAAATGAATAAGGATGGAGGCAAAGCTCTTATTTTTGATAAAATTAGATTTACTAAAACAGCAGAAGAATCACAGGAATTGAACAATATGAATGAACAGGCCATGATAATTTCCGCAAGCGGAATGTGCGATGCAGGTAGAATAAAACATCATTTAAAACATAATTTATGGCGTAATGAAGCTACAATACTTATGACAGGGTATCAGGCTGAAGGAACGCTTGGAAGAAGGCTTATTGACGGAGAAAAAATTGTTCGAATACATGGCGACAGCGTGATGGTTAAAGCAGATGTTATAAAACTTGAAGGATTTTCAGGGCATATTGACAATCCAGGAATGCTTGAGTGGCTGTCTGCTTTAAAAACTCCTCCTAAAAAAATATTTATAGTTCACGGAGAAGAAGAACAGCAGAAAGGACTTGAAAAATCAATTAGAGACAACCTGAAATTTGAAACGCTTATCCCTTCATCACTTGAAACTGTATTTCTTAAAGACAAAGCTGTTATAGAAGAACAGGCTTTACAAATGAAATACAGAACATCAGAAGCTTATTTTGAACAGTACCGAGCAGTAAAACAAAATTTGAAAGAATTAATGAAATTGAGATTAAATGAAAATCAGATTGAAGAATTATATGAAGATTTGAAAACTATTGAAAAAGTCAGCAGAAGGTTTCTTGCAATTAAATAAATTCGAGAGGATTTTTTTATGAAAAAATTGTTTTTAATTATAAATTTTATAATAACATTTTCTTTTCCATTAACAGCTGCTGTTATGTTTGCTAAAACTGATAATGTTAAGGTTTTCAGTGTGAATAACGCTAATTCTCCGATTGTAAAGATATTAAAAAAAAATGATTCGGTAAATTTTACAGGAATGAAAAATGGAAAGTTTTTTTATGTTGAGACTTCAGATAAAAAAAAAGGATGGATATTTGAATTTAATTTGACCAATTTAAATCCTTTGCAAAAATCAAAGTCAGGGAAGCTGCTTGACGGCTTTACTACTGATAATTATGCGAGCCGGGATTCTTCAACTAAAGCTAATGTGAGGGGGTTAACCGAAATTTCCAAAGAATATGCTAAAACAAATAAAATTTCCCAAAAGAATATTAATATTATTGAAAAAATGGAAAAATTTAAAGTAAGCGATGCTGAACTTGATAAATTTTTAAAGACAGGAAAACTTGGAGAATATGGAGTTTCTGAATCCGAGTAAGATATTAAAAATTAACTTGATAAGTTTTATGAATTTTTGAATAGGTGAACTATGAGTAGAATATTGATAGGATTTTTTATAATTTTTTTAGTTTCTTATTCTGCAGATTCGGAAAATTTTTTTAAGAAACTGGAAAAAGATTTAAAAGAAAAAATTAAAAAAGAAACAGCCAATATTCAAAATCGGGAATATCCAAACCCGAATGAAAATCAGAATGAATCTGCAGAAAATTATAAAAATCAGGGAAAATACGATTCAGATACGACTTCCGTTTTAAATGAAAATTATTCAAATGATAAAACAGGCGGCCTGCTCGACATAGGTAAAAAGTTTGGAGTTAATGAAAAAACTCTTGATATAATAAATTCGGGATTTGGAGTTATTAAATCCCAGCAGGAAATAACTTATGAAGAAGAAAATGATATTGGAGGTTCATTAGCTCTTGAGGTTCTTCAGCGGTACAACGGGAATTATAACAATGATATTATAAATTTATATGTAAATCTTGTAGGGCAATCAGTAGCTAAGTATTCGGATAACTCGGAGTTGAATTTTAAATTTTTAGTTCTGAATTCAAATGAAATAAATGCTTTTGCTGCTCCCGGAGGATATGTTTTTATTACAAAAGGTCTTTTTAAAATTCTTCAGGATGAATCACAACTTGCTTCTGTTCTTGCTCATGAAATTGCACATGTAACTAACCGGCATATTCTTCAAAGTTTACAGCGTGGAAAATTTTTTGAAAATTTGACAAAACTTGCCGCTGCAGCATCGAAAAAAAATACAGGTAAATATACAGCAATAATGAATGAAGTGAATAAAATTTTGTTTGAAAAAGGCGTAGATAAATCTATGGAATATGAGGCTGATGCTATAGGAATAGAATTTGCGGCAAGGACAGGATATAACCCTGGAGGTTTATTGGAATTTTTAAAAAATTTAAATTCTTATATAGGGAAATCAAAATCAATTTTTTTCTCAACTCATCCTTCTGTATTTGACAGAATTAATAAGATAAATGAAATTTTATCGTCAAACTATACTCTTCAATCAGGAATGATTCTTAAAGACAGATTTTTAAGTTATAAAAAATTTGTGAAATAATTGGTATTCATTTTATTGCTTTCGTTTTTTTGTTTTAACACATAAAAAATTATTATCTGTCGTGTCGTTTTATTTATAAAATAAAAATAAAAAAAATAACTTGACAAATATAAAAGAATATCGTATTATATAAATATATGAATATTCATATATTTAATTATATCATTATTTATATATTTTATTATTTTGATTTTTTAATCAAAAAGGATGTGTTTTGTTTATGAATAAAAAAAATATTGAAAATCTTTCTGCAGCCATTAAGGGAATAGCAC
>JAGOBX010000164.1 GCA_017999075.1 Candidatus Babelota bacterium
ACATCGAGCATAATGTAGCCTTTGATGTTTTTGCTGTTCTTAGCGGTGTAGTATTTGAAATATTTGCGGTTGAATAATCCCGTTAATGCGTCCTTTAGTCCAACCAAGTGATGAATGTCCGTCTGTTCCAACGCTTCACTGAAAATATAAAATGAAACTCGTAATGTAATGATCATAGCTTTAAGGTATTTAACCATTGTAAATCAACTCCTGTGTTATAAAATAAAAAAGGCGCAGAGCTATTAAAGCGCCGCGCCTTATGTGAAAATATTCGGAAAATGTAGTAATGAGAAAAAATGCCGCTTATTTATTTGGCTTGCCTTTAAATAATGCCAATTATTTATCCAATAAGCTCTTGATCTTTGAGATATGGCTCGTTGAAACCTGAGTGTAAATTG
Source organism: Candidatus Babelota bacterium (assembly GCA_017999075.1). Taxonomy (GTDB): domain Bacteria; phylum JAGOBX01; class JAGOBX01; order JAGOBX01; family JAGOBX01; genus JAGOBX01. The sequence continues at coordinate 399 of JAGOBX010000164.1, forward strand.
TAGTCGTGGAAATATCATTATGCCCGAGCAAAATCTGTATTGTCCTGAGATCCGTTCCAGCTTCCAATAAGTGGCTAGCCCCTGTCCGACGCAAGCCGTGAGGTGAAACTTGCTTATCAATATTACAACGCTCTAGTCCCTGTTCCATAATGTGTTCTACTGTGCGGACAGTTAAATGTGCTCCAGGCTTCTGACCCTCGAACAACCATTCCTGCGGTTTATATTCCATGTAATATTCACGTAGCCAGCCCAGAACTTTTTCTGATAATATTGTAATGCGTTCCTTGCCACCTTTGGCCACTCGAACATTGACAATCATTTGCTTTGAATCAATGTCGCCTTTGCACTTGAGGTTAACTAACTCGTTAACTCGAAGCATTGAAGAATACAGCAGACCCAAGATGCAACGATGTTTCAGATTATAGGTTGTCTCCAGCAAATATTGAACTTCGCTTATTGTCAGAACTTCTTTCAGCTTATGATGTTTAACTTTAATGTAATGAAGTTCATCGTTCCATTTGCGTTTCAATATAATCTCGGTGAAAAGTTTAATTGCAGAAATAGCGGAATTGTAATATTGCTCAGCTTCTGGGACACTGGTTCTTAAGTTGAGAAAATAGCTGCGTATCATCTCATCCGTCACTTGAGAAAGATCACAGTCAATCCATTTCGCTAACTGTCCAACGTATGATGTATAGGTTCCAATGGATGAATTAGCTTTACCTGACAGTAGCATTTGATCAACGAATTTAGAAATTGTTTCTTGATTAGACATTGCGATCACCTGCCTGGATATTAAGTTTTGATATAGCATTACCAATTTTTGTTTTGTCGCTATAAAGATAATACTCGTCAATAATTTTAACGATCATTTTGGTAATTGGAATTCCTTCAGCGGTAGCCAGAATTTTAAGTTTTGTACTGGTTTCATACGGGATAGTACAGCTCCGTTCAAATGGGTATGCCATAATGACATCAACTCCTTTGTATAAAATTTAAAATTTGTGATGAAGTGAAATGAATAAAAAATGGCGATATGTGCTGATGCACACAAAGCATAAATGCGGAACTATTTTTCTAAATGAAATAGCGGCAACTTTAATTGAAGTGTGTCGTAGTCGTGTAACAGAATTGATTTGCGATATTGTGCGGCGTAATTCAGCTCGTGCGTAGTGCCCAAGCTTCTGTTTAATCTGTAGGCGTTACAGATATCGCAATCGGCCAGCATTTCCTTATTTCGACTTATAATCCCAGCTAAATATTGATTGCAATGTGATTCAATGATAATCGCGCCCATTTTTATAGCTTGATGGATAAACGGCTTAACCACTAGCGGAATGTTATCCAGCTTCTTCGCCAGCCAAATATGAACTTTAGAGCAATCGTTTTTAGCGATAAAATACTTTACAGCTTCAATTGAAATACCAGCGCATCCACCTGTAGAAAATACAGTTTGCTTTGATAGTGTAAGCTGATCCAATGTTGAATGCAGGTCAACTATCATGTCATCAGTTAAAGTACGAGAACCAATTAGACAGATTTTGTTCATAGTAAATCCTCCTGTGATAAATTTAGTATTGAAAATTAATGATAAGAAATTTGGTGTGATTAAGTAGCGGCCAATAATGTAGTAGCGATATGCACAATGCGCATAAGGTATAAATAGCGATATACTCGATGAGCATAAGGCATAAATAGCGGCAAAATTATAAGTAGCGATATGCACAATGCGCATAAGGCAAATGCTGATAATAGCTATAAACACAAAAAGCCGAATACACCATGGACGGCATACTCGGCTCTTTGTGCGGTGAGAATAATAATGAGAGAAAATGCGCATATTCTTTTAACTGATTACAGCTTGATACTAGAAAACGGCTTTACATCCCAGTAAAGATCACGGTCAACTTCAATACCTCTAACACTGATTTCAGAAAGTTCGCTTAATGAAACGTAGCCCCATTCTGCCATTTCAAGATCACCGTTCAATATGCAATAGCCGAACATCAGATCAAAATCACTGTGATCAATTTCAGCAATATACCAGTCGCAATTTCCGATGAAAAAATGCAGATAAATTAATTTGTCTTTGCAGCTTACATTCTCAGTTGAATAAAGATCAGGCACATTTTTCAATTCGTTAATACTTGGTTTGTTCCACATAAAAAACACGCTCCATTTTTAAGATTTAAAATAAAACACTTGCTTTTGGGTAAGCTTCGAGTAGCAGTAAATATGGCAGATTTGCAGTAAGTGCAGGGACTTTCGAGACTTTTCATCACCTCCAGTTGTTCGGATAAGTCGTTTAATGCGGGAATGTTGTAGCGGAAATAAAAAAGCCGCCCAAGCTTTTAAAGGCTCGAACGGCTTCCAGTGTAAAATTTGATATTGAAAGTTTAATAGGTAAGAGTACGTGGCTCGGAACTAATGGGTCCCCTCGGTATAGATATTGCCTATCTCCAGCATGAATGATTTTCTGAAATTTGCATATTAGAAATTTCTATAATTTTTTTCTGTAAAAATTGGGCTATAAGGGAAGTATGATAGCATATTCTTTGTTATAAAATAAATTCTCGAAAATTTTCACTATTAACTTGAATGTTTAAAAAAGTTATGGTATAATATAATGAATTTTTTTATATATTTTTTTATGTAGGTATCTATGGCAGATAATCCAATTTTAAATAATCCATATTTGGAACCAAAAATATATTATAATACCGATATACAGGGAAATTTAGATTATTCGGATATAAAAAAAGGGCGGCGTATTTATTCTCACGATATAACACCGCAGCCGACACAAAGACCCAATACTCAACAAGGACTTTTCAATATTTCAGATATACAGGACAGATATGAAGAACATTTAATTAATGTTTTAAGAAAAGAAGTTAGTATCTGGCGAAAAAACAAATACCCGAACACTACAAGAATTACAAAATTATTACTTGACTATTGGTTTGATAGCGCCGACAGAATTGATTATCATAAATTATTTTTTGCGCAGCAGGAAGCGGTTGAGACTGCAATATTTCTAAATGAAATTGCAGATAAATCAAATTCAGGGCAAGCTATATTAAACAGATTAAGAAACGGTCAGGTTATTGTCGAAAAAAATTCTCAGTTCAATCTACCTCGCATTGCGTTCAAGATGGCGACAGGGTCTGGCAAAACTGTTGTAATGGCTATGCTGATACTTTACCATTTTTATAATCGGCTTGAATACAGAAATGATACACGCTTTGCAGATAATTTTATAATTATAGCGCCAGGTATCACTATTAAGGACCGCCTTGGCGTTTTATATGTTGATACTCAAAATAATTCTATTCAAAATATTCAGGATTATTATCGAACGCGGCGTTTGATTCCACAAAATTATGAACAGGATTTATTACAGCTTAATTCCAAACTGATAATAACAAATTACCACTCTTTCGAACAGAAAGTTTTAAAAGGAAACAAAAAAACTCCTTTTGACGGCAAAATAGGCGCGGATGGAAAAAAGGTTAGGGAACTTGAAGATTATTCGCTTGTTTTAAAAAGAATCGTTGGCAAATTTAAAAAAGGGTCAAGAATTTTGGTTATTAATGATGAAGCGCATCATTGTTATTTGCCGAAAGTAAAAGAGAAAAACGTTAAACACGATGATTCGGAAGGGGAAAACGAACGCGCATCAATTTGGTTCAATGGTATAGTAGAACTTTCAAAACAATATCAATTACGGTATGTCTATGATTTAAGCGCAACACCATATTTTCTTCAAGGCTCTGGGTATGAATCATATTCATTATTTCCCTGGACTGTTTCTGATTTTGGTTTAATAGAAGCTATCGAATCTGGGTTGGTAAAGATTCCGTTTTTACCTGAATCAGATTCAACACAGCAAATAGAAATGCCTGTGTTACGAAATCTTTATGAACATATAAAAAAAGATTTACCTAAAAAAGGCGCGAGTTCATTAAAATTATCAGGCGCGCCTAAGTTGCCCGAACTTATAAAAATTGCGTTGGATCAATTCTATTCGCATTATGAAAAATCATATAATGAATTTCGTGATTTATTTGGAAATCCGCCAGTATTCATAATTGTTTGTAATAATACCAATGTGTCTTCCGAAGTATTTAAATATATAGCTGGTTATGAAATTGACCGAGAAGATAAAACCAAATTAATTATTCCAGGTAATTTTGAGTTATTCAGCAATTACCAAAAAGATACTTTAAAACCTTTGGATAAATGTCCCACTCTTTTGATTGATTCAAATGCTCTTGAAAATTCAGAGCAAATAGATGAACAATTTAAAAAGATTTTTACTTCGGAAATTGAAATTTTCAAAAAAGAATATCGTATAATGCATCCAGATAAATCAGCCGATAATCTTATTGACTCCGATATATTGCGTGAAGTAGTAAATACAGTTGGCAAACAAGGAATGCTTGGCGGACATATCAGATGCGTTGTTTCTGTATCAATGCTGACCGAAGGCTGGGACGCAAATACCGTTACGCATATAATGGGAATTCGAGCGTTCGGTTCTCAATTATTATGCGAACAGGTAGCTGGCAGAGCATTACGGCGTTCATCATATTTTTTAGGGAAAGATGGTAAATTTCCGCCTGAATATGCGCATATAATCGGCGTTCCTTTCAGATTCTTTAAGGGCGGCAAATCAGCAGCGGTTATAGTTCAGGATGATATTAAAATAATTAAAGCATTACAGGAAAGGGAAAAATATGAAATTATCTTTCCAAATATAACTGGATACCGCGTTGAATCCGAATCGCAAATATATGAAGCTGATTTTAGCAAAGTGGAAGATTATGTAATTGATGGTTCTGTTTTACCTGTTCAGACAGATATGAAAAATGCTTTTTCGTCTGATAAAGAAATATTAACGCTCGAAAAATGCAAAGAAAAACGGGAACAAGAATTAATTTACCTGATTACCAAAAATTTATTGTCGTTTTACTATTCCGATATAAATGGATTTCCAGAATTTCAATTATTCAATCAATTGAAGAAAATAGTTCACGAATGGTATGAATTCAAAATTAAGTTATCTGGACCTGCATTTAAACAGATGTTATATTATTGCGAGCCGAAAAATATTTGTAATCACATTAAACGCGGAATAGATTCTAAAAATATAAATTCTACAAAAATATTCCCAGTTTTTAATTATTATAACAAACTCGGTTCGACAAAATATGTGCACGGCGCTACTTCAAAAGAAATTTATGCGACAAAAAACAGTCATATTAATTATGTTGTCGCTGATACTAAGAGTTGGGAACAGATTGCCGCTAAAACATTTGAAGAACTATCGGACAAAATTTATTGTTATGTAAAAAATGCTTTTCTCGGTTTTTCTATTCCTTATATAAAAGATGATAAAGACAGGCAATATTTTCCAGATTTTATTGTAAAATGTAAGACAAAAAATAAAAAATTTATTAATTTGATTGTTGAAATTACAGGGATGAATCAGGATAAATCTGAAAAACGCTGGTATTTGTTGAATAGGTGGTTGCCAGCAGTTAACAGTGTGTCTGAAATGTATGGATATGACAAATTCGATTTTATGGAAATTTCGGATATAAAAAATATTAAAGAGTTATTGCGGATAAAAATTCAATCACTATAAGGAGAAATCAGTAGATGACTGTCGAATCAATAAAACACAAACATAATAAACGGGCATTTATTCCTTCGGTATCTGAAGCAGGTCAGGAAACAGACAATCAAATCGTGAAGGAAAAGAAAAGTATTAAAATGGTTCGCAATCCGATTGTTCAGCGCGGTCAGGATCCCGAATTATACTGGATGAATAAATACGGCGCTGACGATACAGAAAAATTTTCTGAAGTGGATATTCGTTCGTTATACCGCATTGAACATATCTCGCCTGAAATGTTGATACAAAAATTATATAAAATCAAAGAAATTCCAGCTGAACAATTATCGTTAATGGATTTATTCGGTAATTCAATAAATATCGATGAACTCGAAAAAGTCGGCGAATATTACAAACACCAGGATAACTGGACGAATAGAATGATTCTCGGCGATTCCCAGCTTGTAATGACATCGCTGTTAGAACGCGAAGGGCTTGCAGGCAAGGTTCAAACAATTTTTTTTGATCCGCCTTATGGTATTAAATACGGTTCAAACTGGCAGATTAAATTGAATAATAAAAATGTTACAGACGGCAAAGACGAACATCTCAGCGGCGAACCAGAACAAATAAAAGCATACCGCGATACTTGGGAATTGGGAATACATTCGTATCTGAGTTATCTGCGCGACAGATTGCTGGTAGCTCAAAAATTACTTACTGAAAGCGGAAGTTGCTTTGTCCAGATTTCTGATGAAAATGTACATCTCGTTAGATGCCTGATGGATGAGGTTTTTGGAAGCGCAAATTTTGTGAGTTTGATTAGTTTTTCTACAACAAGCGGTTTTGAAAGTAAAACAATATCAAGAGCTGGTGATTATATTTTATGGTATGCTAAAGATATTGAAACTGTTAAATATCGACAACTTTATTTAGAAAAACAAGATGATACAAGTGGTTATAATAAAATTGAATTAGAAAATGGAGAACGTCGAAGTTTAACAAAAGAAGAAAAAGAAAATTCTTTACTTATTCCTAAAAATTCAAAAATATATTCTTCAGGAGCGTTATTTAGTCCAGGAGAATCACCAGAGGGATCAAAATCTTTTATTTTTAAAAATAAAGAATATAAACCTTCCAGCGGGCATTGGAAAACTACTTTAAAGGGGTTGGAAAAACTAACTCAACTGAATAGAATTGAAGTTTCAGGAAATACTATAAGATATGTTCGATATTTTAATGATTTTCCACTTGTTCCAATAAATAATATATGGAAAGATACACAAACTTTTATGGATAAATATTATGTAGTTCAAACTTCTCAAAAAATCATCCAGCGCTGTCTCCTAATGACCACCGACCCAGGCGATCTTGTTCTTGACCCGACCTGCGGCAGCGGCACGTCTGCTTATGTTGCAGAGCAATGGGGCAGACG
>JAGOBX010000165.1 GCA_017999075.1 Candidatus Babelota bacterium
TATCTTCTGAAGCTGATTGAATAGTTTCTGATATTGATGACGAAAAACTATAAGCTATATTGTTTTCGATTAATAGATAAATACTTAAAATTATAAAAAATACAGTTTTTATTATTAAATTTAATTTTTTATTATTATTAAAAATTTTTATCATTATTGTTTTTTATAAAAGATTAATTTTTAATAATATATAATATTTTAATCTATATTGTCAAGTAAGGCTGAATAGTAGTAAAAAAGGAGTATAATAGTAGTTTTTTGGGAAAAATATGAAAAATTACTTAACTTTTATTAGTCTTATTTCAAAATATAAATTTTGTAAAAAATGGCAGTAACGCCATTTGGAAACATTACCTTTATATTATATGTTTAAATTATTTAAAAAATAATATAGATTAGTATCGCTGTTTGTTATATTTAATTTTTTTCTGATATTTTTACGATGAAATTTAACTGATTCCTCGCTGATATCCAATGCATCGGAAATTTCTTTATTTGACTTCCCTTTTTTTATGAGTTCACATACGCTATATTCTTTAGGAGTGAGCTGGACTACAATATTTTTTAATATATTATTTGAAAATCCGGTTAAATTTTTTATATATTCTTTGAGTTGGTCAATGACAAGAGAAGAACTGTTATTGGGTAATCCGGTATTTTTTTCAATTTTATCAAGAGCAGGTAAAAAAACCGATTGAATATTGCTCAGAAGTTCTTGATGATATTTTTTTTTTTCTGATTCAATATGTTTTAATACTTCCTGCAGAGCAATGTTTTTCATTTCAGTTTCTTTTTGCACTTCGATTAATTTTTGTTCATATTCTTTTTGTTTTTTGATTTCTTCCGTTAATTGAGAAGTCCGCATTTCAACCAGTTCATTAAGATGAAACTGGTAATTTTTTATTTCAAGAGTTCTTTTAATTCTTATAATAAGTTCTTTAATAATAAAAGGTTTAGTAACATAATCGTGGCCGCCTGATTGAAACCCTTTTATTATGCTTTCGGTATTGGTTTCACCTGTAACAAATATTACAGGTATGTTTTCAGTATTATTTTTAGATTTTAATTTTGAACATATTTCATAACCATTAGTAACAGGAATATTGATATCAAGCAATATACAATCAGGTAATTCTGTTTCAAGTATTTTAAACGCAATTTCTGCGCTTTGAGCTATGCTGACTAAATACTGTTCTTTTTTTAGAATGTTTCCGAGTATTCGTATGTCGTCAGGATTATCGTCAATAATTAAAATTCTTTCGTTTTTCATATTCGTTTTTTATATTTTATTTCAAAGTATAATTTCTGCATCTTTTAAGAAGCAATTCAAACTCCTTTAAAGAATTATTAAGATTTTTAATATCAAAAGTTTCTGTGTATTGTAAAGATTCAACTGCCCAATTTTCTAAATCGCTGTTTTTTTTGTCTTTCGACAAAATTATGATTTCTTTTAAAAATTTTTCAATTCTGTCGATTGCAAATGTCATCATTAACGATGAAAAATCATTATAAATGTTTTCATTGAATATCTGTTTTAAATCAGCAAGCCGGTTGTCAGGAATTTCATTTATACTGATTCGTGTTGACTGCTTGTTTTTTTCAGGAATATAGGAATCGTCAATTTTATAAGGAAGATGTTTTATTAATTCATCTTTCAGGGTTTGAATCGTTAAAGGTTTTTTTAAAAAACCGTCAAATCCGAGAATTGCTGTCTTTTTGATCATTTCAGGGAAAGAATAAGCGCTTACAGCTATTACAGGAATAGAAGATAATTCTTTTTCACTGCGTATCATTTTTATCAGTTCAAGTCCATCTATCTCAGGCATTCGGATGTCAAGAAGAATAATATCAGGTTTTTCCTTTAAAGCCAAGGGAATAGCCATTCTGCTGTCTCCGGTTTCATTAACGCGCAAATCTAAATTTTTCAGCATTTTTTTCAGCAATATTCGGTTGATTTCAAGATCGTCAACAACAAGGCATAAAGAATTTTTAAATTTGATTTTCTTAATATCTTCAATTGTATTAAGAATTTTTGAATGAACTCCTATTTTAATGCAGGGAATCATAATCTTGAAAATTGTTCCACCTGCTTCCCTGTTTTCAAGATTAACTGTTCCGTGCATAAGTTCAGTCAGACTTTTTACTATTGCCAATCCAAGTCCTACTCCGTAATTAGGAGATGAATTTTTTTCATCCTGAGAAAAAGCTTCGAATACATAATTGAATTTTTCTGGTGAAATGCCTGATCCGCTGTCTTCTATAATGATTATTAAATCAACTGTCTCATTTTGAATATTTTCGTTTTCACTTCGGAAAACTAATTTTATATATCCTTTTTTTGTGTGTTTTACAGAGTTATTAATGAGATTGCAAATTATTTGACGCATTCTGTATTCGTCAAATATTAAAAAACTATGCATTGACTCTCCTATTTCAATGATAAATTCAAGTTTTTTTGATTTTATTTTTTCTGAATAATTAGATTCAATCCCGGTTATAAAATCTTTTATATTTACATTATTCGGATTTAATTCAAATTTTTTTGCTTCAAGTTTTGAAATATCAAGCAGATCATTTATAAATATAAGAAGATCATCACATGACCGGTTTATTATTTTTAAATAATTCTTTTGTTTGTGAGTCAGGTTATCATCGTTTATTAGTTCTGAAAAACCTATTATGGCGTTAAGAGGAGTTCTTATATCGTGGCTTACATTTGCATAAAAAACATTTTTAGCTTTATTGGCATGTTCTGCAGTTTCTTTTTCTTTTAAATATTGGGATGTACGCAAATTTACTTCATTCTGAAGGTTATCTTTTAGGTTTAACAGCCGTTTCAATATTGTTTCAAAAAGTTTGCTGAAATAAAGAAGTATCGTAATTGCGCAAATGAAAAGAGTCAGAGGAAGAACCATATTATCAAAAAAAATTTTTTTGTTTTCATATATAATTGCAGACATAAACGCAAGTATTACTGATACTGCTAATATAACAGTATGTTTTCTTCCTAAAAAAAATGTTGAAACCAGGCACATATAAAACTGCAGAATGCAAAACTGAAACATTAAAGCTACCTTTGTTCTTATAAATTCGTAACCGCCTTGATATTTAAATAAAATAGAATATATTATAATATTGTAAATGAAGTTTGTATAAATAATGTATAAAAAAATTTTTTTTGTTTTTTTTAAAATGAAAATAAAAAATAGTCCGATAATATTAATCATCATATTTATCAAAGAAATGTAGAACATCACAGAAGATATTCCTGTTCTGCAGAATGCTAAAAAGAAGCTTAACATTATTATGTATATGAGAGTCAGTATTATTGCTTTCCTTTTTACGGAATTTATATAATTTTCTATGTTGTCTATATCCATTTTTTCAGGAAAAGTGTTTTGTAAATATTTACTTTTAAGGCTGGAAAATAAAGCGTTCATATTTTATAAAAAATAAGTCTTATTTTTTTAAAATTAATTTTTTGAAAAACTCAGGTTCGTGAAACCAGTTTTTAGTTTTTCCGAACGCGTAAAAAGTATAAGAATCTTTGCTTTTATCTATTCTGTAAACATTGAACTTGGCGTCAGGATATTTATCATAACCTTTTGGAAAAATTGATGCTACTGGTATTTTGATTTCTGCTGAATAACCTGAGTTATGCCTGTTTGCCCCAGTTTCAAGAAATCCGCAATTCCATAATATTGCCTTGTCGAAATTTATGTTTCCGCCGTTATAAATTATTTCTGCATCAAATACTGTATTAATCGGACTCACTTCAAACTCGAAATATTTTTCGCCTCTGCCTTCAGGATCAATGAAAATTTCAACACAATCGTCATTATACACTTTTCCATCGCGTTTTGTTTCATCAACAGAAAAAAAATCGTCTTTACAAACAAATGAAACATATAAGTTTTCCTCGTTCAGCAATATTTTTGCCACAGTATGATTTTCAGTAAGTTCACCTGTTTTAATGTTATAAAATTTATTTATCGGTTTGATTTTTTTCCAGACTTTTTCGTCCGGAATTCCGTCAATAACAATTTGTTCTGATTTTATAACAGTCAATTTGTAACCTGAAGAAGAAGGAGTGGAACAATTCAATATTACTGCTGCAATAACCATTAAAATTAAAGAATTAATTCCGGTACTGTTTATTTTGATATATTTTTTTGAAAATATCAATACAGAAAGACTTAGGAAAATTGCAATAATATTTATATGAAGTTTGCTTATGCCTGTAATAATACATTTGCTTACTTCACTTACATAATCTTTGTTTTTATCTGATTTTAATAATTCTTCCAGATAAGTTTGTTCCCCGTCTTTCCAAAAAAATTTGCTTGATTTGATTGAAGATTCAAAATATTTTTCAAGAATTTTGTTTTCATTATAGCTTACTGTTAAATAATTTTTTAAAGAGTCTTCTGATTCTTTTTTTCTTATTCCGCCAATGATTTCTTTGGCTTTGATTTTCATATCTTCAATGTATAACAGTAATGAATTGTCGTCAATAAATGTGATTTTTTTCGATTCGAGCGATTTTAAAATATATGAATAAAGATATTTATTGAATTTGATTGATTTGATCTCTTCAATATTTCCGGATGCTTTTCCGTCGGCTAAATCATTCATATATTTGTAATGCTGGTAATATGCAAGATATCTGTCTCTCCTGAAAATATGAACCCTTAATTCATGTATGAACGGAAATTCTTTTGCATTATATTTGTCAATGAAGTTTCCGTAACTTGAATCATCCGAAGTATTTATAAGAGCTGTGGTACTGATTGCTTCTGACGAATCAATTGATTTTATTTCGTTTTCTGATATTCTCGAAAAAAACGAAATGTTTTCTGAAGATATTTTATATCCGTAATCAGGTATGCAGTTTAGAAATATGGCAGAAGATATAAATGCTGTAATAATGATTATATTTGAAATCAGTAAATTCCGTTTTAATATTCTCGGTGTTAAATTAGGAGGAAAACATTTGCCGATAAGTAAAATTATGAGCCAGCACGCTGCAGCATTCCACATAACATCGTCAAACTCGCCGCTTCTGTTTGGCAGAAAATGCTGAATGGTTTCGTCTATAAGACCTATCATATAAGCAGCTGCGCATGAAATGGAATATATGGTCCTGTCAAAAACCGATTGTTTCAGTGCGGATATAATGAATAAAGACAAAAGACCGTATTCAATAAAATGAATTTTTTCCGTGGGAATTTCCATTTTTATGAGAAAATAACCATAAACCAAAAATATCCCTGTAAACCAAAATATTTTTTTTAGTTTATTTTGAGATTTGATGATTTTTATGAATAAAAATATCAATGAAATGAAAATTATTATAGCTGCAATCCAGCCAATCATATCGTAACCTGAAACTTTTTTTGAAATGAGTTTTTCTATTATTCCGGCTAAAATTATAGAAATTTTATTTTTATCAAGAACTCCTGAAAGCCATCGTATAACATCAGGACCATAGGGTAAAGTAAGAAATATAACTGCCGAATATAATATTACTGAAATCCATTTTATGGTTTTTTTCATTTGAGATTAACCTCTGTCCAATCGCTGAATTCCAAAGGGTCTTTATCAATTGAAACCCTTATTTTAAAAGGGTTTCTCACTACAAGATATGTATCCCAGTAACTCCGTGAAAATGAACCGAATTTTTTTGAGTTTCCTGTAACTTTAATTTTTCCGTCAAGATAATAATCTCCTTTACCTACTTTATATTCTATTATATATGGAACGTCATTTTTTCCTGACCATTTGAATTCAATTACTCCGTCTTTTAAATTGTTGTAATCTACATACTGACCGTTTGTTTCAGGAAAAATAAATTGAGGAGGAGATGGAACTCCTGTAAGATCTATTTTTGTTTCGATTCCGAAAAAAGATTTTATTCTGCCGATTACGCCTAAATTTAATTTTGGTTCAGGAGGATAAATCTGTTCGCATTTCATATGCCAGTCAAATAATTGTTTTTTCAAATCTTTTACAATTTCAGGATTGCTGTCTATAACATTGTTTTGTTCTGCAGGATCTGATTTGATATTATATAATTCAAATCTGGAAGGTGTTTCTTCGTATTGGTAATGTATAAGTTTCCATTCTGAAGTTCTTACGCAGCTTATGTAATCCGTAACTTTTTCCGGATTCGGTTCGTTATATCCTGACCTCGAAGTTTCGCTGAATACTGTTCTGTCCTGTTGTTCTTTTCCTGTAATCATACTAATCAGAGATTTGCCCCGCAGATATTCAACAGGTTTTAAATTCAGCAGTTCAAGAATTGTCGGCATAATGTCGATTCCGCTTGCTTGATAAGGTATTTTTATATTTTGAGGCAGTTTTTTCGGAAAAGAAATTATGAACGGAGTATGTATGATTTCATCATATAAATGTCCGGCTCCTGACGTGGAAGCGTGCCCGACAAAATTGTGATCAAGAAGTTCTTCTCCGTGGTCTGCCCCTATGACTATTATAGTTTTATCCCGTAAATTATATTTGTCAAGCATATCAAGAAGTTTTTGGATTTGTTCGTCCATATATTTTATTTCAGCGTCATACAATGCGTCCATAGGTTCTTTATCTTCAGGTTTAAATTCTATTTTTCCTTTTAGGAGCAGGTATGTTTTGATAACTGTGTTTTTCATACGTTCTTTACTTTCACTGTTTTTATATAAATCATCTGAAACAAATTGTTTAATATGAGTATCTGTTGAATCGTAAGGAAGATGAGGCTGCAGGAACTGATACCACAGGAAAAATGGTTTGTCATGGTTTTCTTCAATCCATTTGTCAGGTTCCATATTAATATAATCGTCAAATCCGAGAAAACTGTGGTTTTGGTCATTTTGCCACGGTTGAAGCCTGGGAATGGAGTATCCGTATGAAGCGAGTATTTCAAGAGGCAAATGCCATTTAGAATCTATATTACGCTGTCTGCATACTACTTTATGAATCGGAGAATCGAGAGATGAAAAAATTGATACCAGATTCTGGTTTGTCCATCCTGAAGGATTTATCATCTTTTTAAATAAAACTCCTGATTTCGCTATAGAATCAATTGCAGGGCTTGTAATGCGTTTGTTGTAACCGTAACAATTCAAATGATCAGGTCTGAATGAATCGCCTGTGATATACAATATATTATATTTTTCAATTTTTTCTGCGGTTTTGAATTTTAAATGAAAATATACTGAAAATACTATAATTGCAATTATTATTGAAAAAAATATTTTTTTCATAAACAGTTCCGCCTTTAAAATAATATGAAATTAATATTGTTTATAATATTTATTCTCAAAAAAAATACAAGGGATTAAAGCATTAAACAGTAAATTAGTTCGCATTTTCAAAAAACCATGAATGAA
>JAGOBX010000166.1 GCA_017999075.1 Candidatus Babelota bacterium
GAAATATACCGTTCGAGTTCAAATTCCTGTTTGAACTGTCTGATATTTTTTTTTATCCACATAATATTTTTATTCTTATATTTTTTCAGTAAATATTTGGAAACAACATAAGAAGATAAAAATGTTTTGGTTTTAAACTTATATACTTTATTTTTTGGAGAATTGACAATTTTTATTTTAACGATTTCTTCCCCGCCGGAAAACAAACCCCATTCTTTTGAATTATCATTATATTTCCATTCCATAGTTAATATTAAATTTTAATATGTCTGATTTGTCAATAAATATTTTAAAATATTTGTAATTGAAAAATAATAATTATTATAATACAATAACAACGTAACGCAGTTATTTAGGAATTAAAAATAGAAAGAAAAGTTTTTATAAAATTAAAATAAAATTTTTCTGGTAACCAATTATTATGTCTGATACTGCTAAAAATAAAGGATTCACATTACTTGAATTATTGATAGTAATTGTTATTATAGGAATTCTTGCTGCAGCTTCTATTCCGAAATTGTTAAAGGCTATAGATAAGGCAAAAATAAGCAGGGCAATATCTGACATTGAGGCCATAAACAAATCAATAATATTTTATAAAATTGCCAATAATAAAATACCGGACAATTCGTTAACTGAACTGACGCCGACTTTTATACAGTCGATACCGAAAGATCCGTGGAATAATGATTATAAATATTATAATCACCGCACATCCGGCGGAACAGGAAAAAAAAGAATGGACGGGCCCATAGTCCCGATAAACAAAGAATTTGATTTATACAGCGAAGGAGCTGATTTGAAATCAACACCGAGTATCAGAAGCAATCCGGCTAAAGATGATATAATTTTTGCTAACGACGGACAATATATAGGTATTGCGGAAAATTATTAGTTAACCTGAATTATGGAAAAATTATGAAAATTCATAGTGTATTTAAAAGTAAACTTGGACGCAAATTGATTTTATATTTTTTTATTGTCGGATTGCTCCCTATGTTTTTTTTCGTTTATTTTCTGTCTGTCGAATATAAAACTGAATTTTTTAATAATATATCAAAAGATTTTAAAAAAAATACCAATATAATAAGCGCGAAAATTTTCGAAGATATATTAGAACGTAAAAATGAACTCAGGTTTATTTCAAAAACGCTTCAGTTGAAATCAATTTCCGGCAGGTCAGATAAGATAAGACTGGACAATGAGCTATCCGGATTTTTAAAAGAATTTTATAAATTTTCAAGTTTTACAGTTTATGATTATACTTCAAAATCTTTAATATATTCGACCTGCGATTCTTCTGTTATTCAGAATGAAAACAATGTTTTTGATTTAAATTCTTCTTTACTGATTAAATATAAAACAGATAAAGAAAAATCGGGATTTGCGGATATATTTTTATATCTGCCTGTATTCAGTAAAAATAATATTTCGCTGATTATTGAAGGAAAATTAAAAAATGAATATTTGTGGGAAGTAACTAAAAGTTTGTATCAGATAAGCAAATCAAATATTATAATATTTGATGAAAACGGGGAAATCCTTATTCATTCTTATTCAGACGATAATTCTAAAAAAGCCGTCTCGCTTGATATTATAACTGATAAATCTAAAAATTCTGATGTATTTATTCAGGATAATAAAACACTTGGCGAGATATTTGTATGTTATTATAAACTTTATATGAAAGGTCAGTTCGGATGCGGAAACTGGACAGTTATAATAACAAAAAAATCTGACGAAGTTCTTGATTCTATAAACCGTTTGATAAATACTGTTTTTATAACTTCAGCCATTACTGTTTTATTTCTTATATTAGCGGCTTTGATATTAACTCGTCATATTTCTGAGCCGTTATCAATACTTGTTAGCGGTACTAAAGAAATATCAGCAGGTAATCTTGATTTTCAGGCCAATATTAAAGAGACAGAAGATGAAGTGGGTGAATTATTGAAATCTTTTAATATAATGGCGCGGAATTTAATGAAAACAACAGTTTCGAAAAATTATATTTCGAGCATTTTGAATTCTATAAACGAAGTTATTATAGTTATAAACAATGAATACATTATTGAAAGCGTTAATGAAAGCATCGGTATTTTTGGATATATTCCTCTGAATATGGAGAAAAAATCAATAGAAATGCTTTTTGGAAAAAATGAGTTTGAAGATTTTAAAACTAAATTATATGAATTTTTTAATTCTGGAAAAACAAATGGGTTTACAACAAATCTTATTGATAAGGCGGGAAATAAAATTCCTGTTGATATTCAATTTACTTTTTTTATGAACAAAAACGATAATATTGATAAAATTGTAATTGTTGTCCGTGATTTACGGGAAAAGATTAGAATGTACGATGAAAAAAATTTTTTAATAACGAATCTTCAGGAATCATATAAACAACTTCATCAAACCCAGAAACAATTAATTCATTCCGAAAAAATGGCTGCTGTGGGAATTCTTACAGCTGGGATTACTCATGAAATAAATACTCCAATGACATATATAAATTGGAATTTAAATGCTTTGAAACGTAATTTTGATATAATATCTGATTTTGTAGAAAAAATAATTAATAAAACCGGGAACAACCTGAAAATCATTGAATCATTTGATGAAAAAGAATTATCAAAAGTGAATTCATCTGTAAAAGAATTAAAAAATATAATTGATGAAATTAAGGACGGAACTGAAAAGGTTATCAGCATTATAAAAAATTTGAAAGAATATTCTCATCCTGGAACTGAAAAAATTCAGCAGGTGAATATAAATAAAATTATTGAGAATGTTCTTTCAGTTCTTCATAATAAAACTAAAAATCAAATCAAGATTTTAAAGAATTTTAACAGGATACCAGATATCTATGTTAATTCTCAGCAGTTAAATCAGGTTTTTATGAATATTTTGTTGAATGCTGCTGAGTCTGTTGAATCAAATGGAATAATAGAAGTATCGACATTTTACAATAAAGATGATAGAAATATTATGATAGTTATAACTGATAACGGAATAGGGATTCCTGAAGAAAATATTTCGAAAATTTTTGAACCTTTTTTTACAACTAAAGATGTGGGGAAAGGTGTGGGTCTGGGATTGAGTATAGCATATAAAATTATGAAAACGCTGAATGGAAGCATATCAGTTGAAAGCAAACCGGGTTACGGCAGTAAATTCACAGTAACACTTCCCAATACAAACGAATGAGAACTGCATTTAAAGTTTTGAGAAATAATCAATGTATTCCTGTTTTGCTTCAATGTCTATAATGGCGTATTCGTCCGTAAATTCAGTTTTATCAACTTGAATTTTGTCAAACATTTGAGTTATAAGATAATATTTTGAAATAGGGAGTTTTAAGGTTGTTTTTATAGTATTCATATTTAAAATATCAGAAATTTTTTCGATAAGGATATCAATATTTTTTCCTGTTTTTGCGGAACCGATAACAACATTCGGATAAAGGTTTTTATATTTGTGGATTTTTATAGGATTAACTTCGCTTATATCTGATTTATTAAAAAAAGTAATTACCGGAATGTTTTTAATTTTCAATTCGTCTAATACTGTATATACGGCATTTATATTGAATTCGAAATTAATGTTTGAAATGTCTACTATATGAACAAGTATATCTGCATATCTGGTAACATCTAAAGTGGTTTTAAACGCTTCGATTAATTGATGCGGGAGTTTGTTTATAAATCCTACTGTATCTGTTAGTATGATTTTTTTATTGTTAGGCAAAATATATTTTCTTGACATTGAATCAAGAGTAGAAAATAAACGGTTCGCCACTAATGCATCTGCATTTGTCAGATGATTCAGAAGCGAACTTTTTCCAGCGTTTGTGTATCCGATGAAAACGATATTCGGACAATTCAATCTTTGTTTGCGCTGTGTTTCACGCTGAATTTCC
This sequence comes from Candidatus Babelota bacterium, assembly GCA_017999075.1. Classification (GTDB taxonomy): domain Bacteria; phylum JAGOBX01; class JAGOBX01; order JAGOBX01; family JAGOBX01; genus JAGOBX01. The sequence goes on from JAGOBX010000166.1 coordinate 3,920, forward strand.
ACGTTTTTTAATTTATTTTTTAAAATGGAAATCCGTTTTTTTATAGTTCTTTTATCGAGTTCAAGCTGCGTTTCTCCAGGTCCCCTTGTTCCGATCATTCCAACCTGCTGAGAGAAGCTTGTATAAATGTTCTGCAATCTTGGAAGTTCATAACTGTATTTGGCGAGTTCTATCTGAAGTTTGGCTTCATTAGAAGACGCGTGGAGCGCGAAAATATCTATTATTAAAGCAGTCCTGTCAATAACCCTTATTTTTAAAAATGATTCAAGATTCCTTTGCTGGGAAGGAGAAATATCTTCATCGAAAATTACAAGTTCTGCCGAATGTTTATCGCATTCAAGTTTTATTTCATTAAGTTTTCCTGAACCGATATAATATTTTGAATCAATAGATTCTCTTATCTGATAAATTATTTTTACAACATTTCCGCCTGCGGTTTCGGTTAAAAATTTAAGTTCGTCAAGAGATTTCAATAAATTATTTTTTTGAGTTTCATCAATGGTCATTCCGACCAGCAGAACTTTTTCCGATTTAGTGATTTCTGTCATTAAAATTGAAATTAAAATTAATTTTAGTTATTTTTTTGTAAAACGCGATTTTGCTCTGCGTCCGTCTTTTAAAAGCAGATCCTCGTATATTTGTCCACGGCCTCTCAGATTATTTTTAATTTCATCTGAAAAAGGCATATTCAGCCAGAATATTTCACGCACTTCTTTTTTCAGTTTTAATTGTCCTTTTGATTCGCCTTTTATCCATTTGCAGTAATCAGAAACAAAACTTTCTTCAAGGCTGCTTTTAGATGAAACATAAGATTCTTTTGTTTCCGGATCAATCTTATCGCGGAATGCTTCCCAATACTGATAATAATATCCTGTAAGACCTTCCTCCATCCAGTAGATATCGGCCACTTCTTTGGCAGTACGCCAGCGTAAACTTCCAAGCGCTTCAAGAACAATTTCACTTAACGGGTTTTCAGGAAGAATAGGAATCGCAACTCTTCCCGGACTTGTTCTTTTATTGCTGTTGTGCCACGGATCCCAGCAAATAGCATTTTGCGCTGAACACGGTACAAGTATAAAATAAGGTATAATTTTGAATTCAGTAAATTTTTTCTGATCGTTAAGGCGGATTCTTACAAAAAGCTGGGGATCGATTTTTTCAACGTCGTTTATTATTTTAATTATGTCATTTTTGTTCACTATTCTTCTTTGCATATCTTCGTCTGAAAATATTGAAAGAACAGGCTGTTTGTTTCCCATGGCTCCGACGCATGTGTTGGTAAGGGCTTTGAACATTTCAAGAATTTCATTTTCGAACAGCAGCTGTTTTCCGATTTCAAGAATTTCATTTTCTGATTTAGGAGTGTCGAAATCAATGTCTGTGTTTTTTTTTGCGTCTTTTTTAAGGTTTTCAAAATATGTGATTCCGAGAAACATTGCCAGCGAATTATAATAATTTTCTTCGGAATTTGTATTAAGATTTTTCAGGCGGTTATGAAATCCTTTTACTCTTCTGAATTCCTGAACAAGTATATCGTTATAGGTAGGCGGTATAATTCCGTTATATATGAGTTTAAGCCATTCGTCTGCATAAAACACGTTTTTCGTTTTTTCGAATTGAGCAGTTTTTTTGATATTGTCTATTATTGCATCAAGGGCATTTATTGAAAGCCAGTCTTTGGTAAGGATTGAACGGAATCTTAAAAAAGCCAATGTTTCAATAGAATTTTCGTTGGTTTTTACAAATTTTTTTGCTATTTCAGTATAGAATTTCCAGAACCCTTTTATAAGTTTTGTTAACCTGTTTCTTTTTTCATCTTTGATTTTTTCCTGATCAGTTCCGGGAACTTCTTTATTATATTCTTCGATTAATTTTATGTATTCATTCAGTTCTTTATAATCAATATCTGATGTCAGTGTTTTTATGGGATTAACAGATAAATCCTTGACAAACCTTGAAGTTTCAGTAATTGTAATTTGTTTTCCGGCAGTTCCGCCGCTTTCAATAATATCTTTTAATATAGCGTCTATATGATGAATATTTTTTTCTGAAAAATAATAATCGCATGAATCTTTTAAGATTTTTTCAGTGGAAGCATTTATATTTTGAGTCATTCCTATAAATTTAACAGGTGCTGCAAGAAGCTGATTGTTTTTTTTTAGCTGAATAAGTATATCAATCCCCTGGATAGTTTGTTCGACAAAAAAAGGGTCAATGAAAATCATGAATGGTTTCTGCGAAATATATTCCTGGAGAGCCTCTGAAATCGTCAAGGGATTAGTTATCTCAAAATTATATTTCTCAATATATTCCAAAACTTTTTTTTTGAATAATTCATTGAAACATACAATCATTATATTAATGTTATTCATATAAAATAAGAATCTCCTTAAATTTTAATTGACTGAAGCGTTAACTCTGAAAGAATGTTGTGCAGAGTTAACGCGATTTTTTAGTTGCAGAATTATTTGTTGAATTCGAATGCCACAAATCTGCCTATACATGATTCGAGTTCAATCGCCCTCCATAAAAAAGCGCCGATCCATACTCTTTTATTTTTAAGTTTATCAATCTCGCCTCCAATATTTTCGGCGTGCACCAATTTTCTAGGGAATAATTTCAGATGCATAATCTGATAATATTTTTCTAATGGAAACATTTCGTCCCATGATTTGCCGTAGTTTTTTTTAAGTTTATTTTCAGCTTCTAAAAAAAGTTTCGGATGCCATGTTCTTAATATTGTGTTCATAGGATGATCAGCGCTTCCGCAATCTACCCCAATCCATTTGAATTTCATTGATAATGCCCAATCAGCGAAATCAGGAGATGGTCCCGGATGTTTGACCATATATCTTACTTCATCTGATTCAGGCTGATCCCATCCGTATTTATGGTAACCGGTATTAATAATAAGAATATCGCCTTTTTTTATCTTCGCGCGTTTCATAAGCATTTCAGGAGTGTATAAATCATAATCTCCCACAGAATCAGATATATCAACAACAACTCCGTCGCCGCACCATTCATCAAGAGGAACATCTCCTATAGTTCTGCCGCTTGCAAAAAAATGTATTTCACCATCCATATGAGTGCCGACGTGGTTGCTTGTAGTTATTATCTGGCCATTTGCTCCTTGTCCCATATGAGCGCCGGCCAACCTTTTAAAATACTGAATTTGAAGAGGCACATAACTTGGCCATGGCGGAGTATGAATACTTAACCGTTGAGTCAAATCATACATTTTAACTTTCATTATTGAATTTCCCCCTTTAATAAAATTTATGAAAAACACAAAATGCAGAATAAACTTTACAGAAATAATTATTTATTATTGCTGTATTTTTAAATAACGGGATAAACTTATCCGCTGTAAAATTTATGATTTTATTACATTTTGCATTTTTCATGAAAATTTGAGTATATTCTATTTTTATAATTCTTATATGTCAAGTTTGTTT
>JAGOBX010000167.1 GCA_017999075.1 Candidatus Babelota bacterium
CTGTTATACATCGCGCTGATTTGTTGGCGTATTTGATTAATAATAATAAAGGCGTATCAGTTGCAGGGACTTCAGGAAAATCTACTACCGCAGGAATAACAGGGTTTTTATTAAAAAAATGCGGAATACCAGTAAATATTATTACTGGCGCCGCAATAAAAAATATTGAAGAAAATATCGAACCTTTGAATTGTGTTACTGGAGACTCAGATGTGTTTGTTATAGAAACTGATGAAAGTGACGGAAGCATAGTAAAGTTTAAACCTCATTTCTCATTACTCACCAACATATCAAAAGATCATAAAACAATAGAAGAACTTTTTATACTTTTTCAGGAATATATTGATAATACAAAAGAAAAAGTTTTTATAAATAAAGACGATCAGTTATCAATGAAACTTAATTTACCGAAAAAAAATGTATTCTATATAGGAACAGATAAATCATCGGATTACAATATATCTGATATAATTGAAACCAGAACAGGTTCTGAATTTAAACTTAACGGAAAATCATATAAAATTAATATTCCTGGCGTTTATAACGTTTATAATTCCGCGTTTGGAATTGCAGTAGCTCAAAATTTTAAGTTTGAATATGATGAGATCTCTTCAGTTTTAGAAAAGTTTGAAGGAGTTGAAGATAGGTTTGACTGTATTAGAAAAGAAAATCCGCTTGTAGCATTTGACTATGCGCATAATCCCGCTAAGATAAATTCGCTTCTGCAGTTTGTAATAAAATTTTACGGAAGAACATTATTTATTTATCAGCCTCACGGGTTTCAGCCGACTTTATTTTTGAAGAATGAATTGTATGATGTTTTCGGAAATTATTTTATAGGTGAAAATAAATTAATTTTGAAACCTATATTTTATGCCGGAGGTTCTGCAGAAAAAAAAATTTCTTCTGAAGAAATTGTAAAAGAGTTAAAAAATAAAGAAATTAATGTTGAATATGCGGCTGATGATAATTTTATAATTGATTATATAAATAAAAATAAAAAATTATATGATGCTGTTATTATTGCCGGCGCCAGAGATAAGAATTTAAAACAACTGTGTGATATAATTAATAAGTTATTTTGACCGTGAAAATATCAATTTTTTCCTTGAAAAAATTTAAAAACTTGGAATCTTATATTTATTGAATATAAATTAATCAAATTTTTTTCTTTTCAATTCCAGATTTTTTGAGTAAAGCGATTCCCATTTTGATATTTTTGAGTTTATATAATCGAATTTTGTTTTTAATGACGAATCAAGATCTACGCCATATAAATTCGCAAGTTCAAATACGCAAACCATCACATCGCAAAGTTCAGCTTTTATTTTATCTGTTCCTGTATCTTGACCGTAAATTTCTTTTTCCATAATTTCTTTGCCTAATTCACCGGTTTCCTCAGTTAGGGCAATGTATGCTCCTATACGAGGATGAGATATATTTTTGAATAATACTGATACAGTATCCTGGCATTCTTTTATGTTCATATCAAAAACTCCTTAAAAAATACATTTATATTAATTATTGCTTGAATCCAATTATTTAAATAATTTTGAGGCTTGTTATTTTTGTTGCCTCAAAAAAAATTATGAATATTCGATTTTTTTTTCTGGAAACCTTGTTTTATTATTTTTTTGGAACTGGATTCCTTTTTTAAAACTTAATTTTATACCGGAAATTAAAAATATATTGTCACGTATTTCTAACAATTTATAACGCAGCCATAACTTGTAATTTTTGTTTTTAAACAAGAAAAAACACCTGATTTTATTTAAAAAAATCTGCAGTTTCAGGTAAGGCTGTTCTTTTAAATAAAAGGGAGAGCTTTTATCCGATACCCAGTAATTTTCTGAAATATAACCTGATTTAAGGCAGTTCTTGTATAATTCTGTTCCAGGAAAAATTGTAAGAATACCCCATCCGCCTGAAGAAGGTTTGGCTGTTTTTAAAATGTTTAACGTTTCACTGATAGTTGTATTGTTTTCACCTTGATTGCCTACCATCAGAAAAATGTCGGGAATAATGTTATATTTTTCTGCAGATTTCACGGCATTAATTATTTCTGACTGAGAAATATGTTTATTAATATTTTTTAATATTACAGGAGAACCGGATTCAACTCCGTAATTAATTGCAAAACATCCGGATTTTTTCATCAATGAAAGCATTTCATCATCTATTGTTTTTACATTTGTTTCGCAAATCCAGCAGATATCCATATTTTTTTTGATTATTCCGTTGCAGATTTCCATCACCCTATTTTTGTTTATGGTAAATGCGTCGTCTATAATATTGATAAATTTCACATCGTGATTTTTATATAGATATTCAATTTCTTCGATTACATTTTCTGCGCTTCTGTATCGAACCTTATTTCCCCAGAATGCAGAAGTTGAACAATATGAGCATTTGAAAGGACAGCCGCGGGATGTAATAATCGACATTGATTTAAGTTCGCTGATTTTTTTGCCTTTAAAGGAAAATCTATCATCGTAATGGTTAAACTTGATTAAATCGTTTGGCAATGTTTCAAATTTCGGATATGGAAATTCGTCGAGATTTAGTAATGGTTCGCGTTTTTCTGTTATTATTGTTTTACCGTTTTTTATAAAACATAACCCGTTTATTTTTTCAAAATCATCCTGATGATTTTTTAATTTGCCGAGTAGTTCAGTGAAAGTAAGTTCTCCTTCGCCTAAAACTATAAAATCAATAAAATTGTTATTTTCAATTGTTTGAACTGGCAGAGCAGTTACATGAGGTCCGCCAAGTACGGATATTATTTTAGGATTGATTGTTTTAATGGTTTTAATAAACTTATAAACAAGCGCTCTTCGGTCGGTATAACATGAAATTCCTATTAAATCAGGAGATATTGAAACAATTTTATCTGCCGCTTCATTAAAAGTACATTTAGTTAAATTATAAACATAAATATCAATGTCATTTAATTTTTTTAAAGCATATTCTTTTAAATAATATAATCCAAGCGATGGAAAAATAATTTCTTTGTGCAATTTTGTGTAACCGTTGTCAACATCTTCGGTTATAGGAATATCAATTAAAATAACTTTCATTCACTCTATTTTAACTGAAATAATAAATATTTCAATTTTTATTTGCAGTTTTAAAAAAAAAAAGTAATATTTTTACAATGAAAAAAATTTTTATTATTACCGGAGAACAATCCGGAGATATGCATGGAGCAGCGTTAGTAGAATCTTTGAAAAAATTTTCAAAAGAAGAAATAGAGTTTCATTGCATAGGCGGGAATTTTTTGAAACAGCAGGGCGCTGTAATATTCAAGTCAATAGAGCAGCTCTCTGTGATAGGAATAATTGAAGTTATAAAAAAAATTTTCTTTTTCAAGAAATTATTGAATGAAACCATAAGGTATATACTTAAGCTTCAGCCTGACGTGATTATATTTATTGATTATCCCGGATTTAACCTGAAACTTGCAGAAAAACTAAAATCATATTCTGATATAAAATCAAAACTTGTTTATTACATTTCTCCTCAAATATGGGCGTGGCATACTTCTCGGGTATATAAAATAAATTCGTTGATGGATAAAATACTTGTGATTTTCAGGTTTGAAAAAGAATTTTATGAAAAATATGTTGTGAATAACGGTAAAATTGTTTTTGTCGGACACCCGCTTTTAAAACGTATTAATCCTGAATTTTATTATGAAAATAAAAATATTCGTAAAAAAATTATTGCCCTGCTTCCGGGAAGCAGGGTTAATGAAATAATAAAAATTTTACCATGCATGATAGAAGTTTCAAAAAAAATACTATCGGAATTTCCAGAATATAAAATTATTGTATCTGCATCAGATATTAATAAAATAAGTTTGATAAAGAAATATTTGAAAAATGCCGGCAGTAATTTTTTTGTTATAGCTGGAAATACTTATTCTATAATTCAAAATTCGGAATGTGTAATAGTATCTTCAGGAACAGCTACTTTAGAAACAGGAATTATCGGAGCTCCTATGATACCTGTTTATAAAGTTAATTATTTTACAGGACTTCTTGGAAAAATGGTTATAAAAATAAAGAATATTGCACTTATAAATATTGTATTGAATAAAACTGTAGTTAAAGAATTTATACAGGATAATATGAAATCTGATTTGCTCTATCCAGAAGTGAAAAAAATTTTAACAGATAAAAAATATGCGGAATCCATACATCATGAACTGATTAAATCAAGAGAAATTTTGAAATTGGATTCTAAAAGTTTTCCCGCATATAAAGAAATTATGGAAATTTTATAATCTTAAATATATTGCAGCAGTCATTAAGAAATATAACTGAAATATGTTCAAAATTATAAAATTTCCTTGAAAATTTAAATCTATTGCTTGGCATTTACAGCCATATTAACTGTTTCTTTCATTATATCCATTATTCTTGAAGTGAAATCTGCAGGCTCTATTCCTGATATACCGTCAATCATCTGAGCGCTGTCGAATAACTGAATACATATATTTTTTAATAAATCCGATTCTTTATTCAGAATATAAAGTTTTGTCAATCCTTTTATCAATTGGTTTTTAGGATTTATTTGAAGAATTTTTTTGCTTGTTTTAAAATCTTTATTCATCATCTGAAGAATTTTTTGTATATGCGAACTCATATTATCTGGATTGACAAGGCAGCAGGGAGAATCTGTTAATCTATCTGTTTCGATTACGGTTATAACTTTATCGCCAAGCGTATCCCTATAGAATTTAAGGAAATCTTCAAACTCATTTTTTTCTTCTTTAGAAAGTTTTTGTTCCTGGTTATCAGAATCTTCTGATTTTATATTTTTCACAAAATCAAGGTTTGAGTTATCTATAGATTTGAATTCCATATCTTCAAATTTCATAAGAGACGAAAGTATAATTTCATCGATTGGTTCGGTTAAAAATAAAACATCGACATTTTTCTTTTTAAATATTTCAAGATAAGGACTTTTTTCAATATTTTTTTTATCTGTCCCTGAAATGAAATATATTTCTTTTTGACCTTCTTTTTTAGACTCAATATATTCCTTTAATGTAATTATTTTATTGTCCGGTGCAAGCAATGTGTTGAATAATAAAAGAGCCGCAAGTTTTTCTCTGTTTGAAAAATCAGAATTAACGCCTTCTTTTAATTCTCTGCTGAATTCTTTATAGAAAATTTCATATTTAGGTCTATCTGTATTTATCATTGAATCGAGTTCATTAATGACACTTTTAATTATTACATTTTTGATTTTCTGAACAACAGAATTGTTTTGAATAGTTTCACGAGAAATGTTTAGAGGTATATCAGGAGAATCAACAATTCCTTTTATAAACCTGAAATATGAAGGAAGTAAATCTTTGCATTCTTCCTGAATCAATACTTTATTTGAATACAAACTTAAACCATAATCTTTTTCAGGCATACCGAAAAGATTATAATTTTTTTCAGGGCAGTATATAAGCATATAAAATTGTATAGGAGCGTCGGAATGTTTGTGAATTTTAAACATTGGAGTTTCAGAACTGTGAGATATGAATTTATAAAATTCTTTGTATTCTTCATCTTTAACCTGCGAAGCCTGTTTGGTCCATATAGCTTCAATTTCATTTGCTTTTTCATTCTCAATATAAACAGGATATCTTAAAAAATTGGAATATTTTTTTATTACATTTTTTACCCGTTCTTTTTCAAGAAATTCTTGTTCTTCATCTTTCAGATAAACAATAACTTCTGTACCTCTGTCTTTTTTTTCTGTTTCTTCAAGCGTATATGAATTTGAACCGTCACAGCTCCATTTATACGCGGGTTCATCTTTAATGTAAGATTTTGTGATTACTTCTATTTTTTTTGCAACAATGAATGATGAATAAAACCCAACGCCGAATTGTCCTATTATGTCTTCAATATTTTTTCCTTCTTTCGACATATTTTCAATAAAAGTTTTTGTTCCTGATTTTGCTATTGTACCGATATTTTCTATAAGTTCGGATTTTGTCATACCGATTCCGGTATCTTTGACAATTATTGATTTTTCCGATTTGTCAAATTCTATCCGCACACATAATTCTGAACCTGCTCCATAAACTTTGTCTTCATTAGTCAGCAGTAAATAATTTATTTTATTTAATGCGTCAGAAGCGTTTGAAACAAGTTCTCTTATGAAAATCTCTTTATTGGTATAAAGAGAATAGGCTAAGATATGAAGTAATTGTTTTACTTCCGCCTGAAATTCGAATTTTTCATTTTTTGGTTCCATAATAAAATATATCTCCTTAAAAAATTAAAATTGTAATCTTTCAGGATGAAATCCTGAAATTTCGTTTATTTTTTGATATAATTCTTTTTCTTTTGAACTTAAAGTTTTAGGCAGGTTTATTCTTAATTCAAGATAAATATCGCTTCTGCCTGAAACAGTATTAAACCCTTTTCCCGCCAATCTCAGCCTTTTTCCTCCTGATGAACATTCGGGAATTTTTATTTTTACTTTTCCGATAGGAAGTTCCAGAATAAGTTCAATACCAAGCGCTGCTTCTGCAGGAGTAATGTTCAGCTGTATGATTATGTCATCTCCTTCCAGTCGGAAAGTCCCATTGTTTATTATATTTACAGTCAAATATAAATCGCCTGAAATTCTGCTGTTGATTTTTTTCCCCAGACCTTTCAGCTTTATTTTCTGACAGGGTTTTACTCCAGGCGGAATTTTAACTTTTATATTTGAATTGTTTATTTCATATATTTTTTCGCATCCCATAAGAGCTTCTTTTAAGGTTATATGTATATCCGCATAGATATCTGCTTGAGATTTATTTTGTTTTTCCGAAGCGCTGCAATAATTATTTTTGGAAGAATAGTTTTCTCCTGTGTAATCTTCTGATGAATTTCCGAAATCTCCGTAACCGCTAAAACTATCAGTGTCAGTTCCGAAAAAAGTTTTGAAAAAATCGCTGAATCCGTCAAACCCTGCATCTGAACTTGAATAAGAATATGTTTTTGAAGTTTTTTTTCTGTTCCCCTGTTTTTTTCTGCTGAAATTGAATTGGTCTCCGAATATTTCGTTTAAATCATCGTAAGAATAATATTGTCCTCCGCCCTGGTGAGAAGTTTTATGCTGCTCAACTTTATCCCAGTTCTCGCCGAGCGCGTCGTATTTTTTACGTTTATCAGCATCGCCGAGAACCTGATAAGCTTCGTTTAATTCTTTAAATTTTTTTTCAGATTCTTTATTGTTCTGATTTTTATCAGGGTGATACTTTACCGCCAGTTTTTTAAACGCTTTTTTTATTTCGTCCTGAGATGCGTTTTTATTTACACCCAATATCTTATAATAATCGTTAAATTGCATTTGTTTTACACCTTTT